>NZ_JAHWLU010000004.1:0-98583 GCF_022134725.1 Buttiauxella sp. S19-1 | reverse complement strand
TTGTTTTTAAAGATATTTAAAGGGTCTGTTTATGTTCCCTCTCCCTTAGGGCTGTCTCTTAGTCACATCTGCGTGAGTCGGGAGACAGTTCCGTTCACCCGATGTTCAGTGTTTTACATAGCCACTGAACCGGTGAACGTCTTAGGGTGGCCACCGTCGCCACCCTAAGAACCCGGACTCCCGGCAAATCAAGGGGTTGGCGTTAACCCCTTGATTCGCTCACCGTTTTCTGGAATTAAAGAGATAACTGAACTCACGGGTGAACGGAAAATCAGCGAGGCTTAAAGATCTCACCCTGATAAAATTGCCAGGGCGAGTTGTGTATAAGAGACAGCCCTTAGGGAGAGGGCTGGCGTGAGGATTGTCCTAAATCAGAACAAGCCAATCGGCCAATGGTGCCCAATCAGATAAATCACGCCCGCAGAAATAACACCCGCGACAATGTCATCTACCATGATCCCCATACCGCCGTGAATATTGCGGTCAAACCAGCGGATGGGCCACGGCTTCCAGATATCAAAGATGCGGAAAATCACAAAGCCTGCAGCCACCCAGCGCCAGTCGTTAATTGGCAGCGCCATCAGGGTTATCCACATGCCGATGAACTCATCCCACACGATGCTGCCGTGGTCATGAACGCCCATATCACGTGCAGTCTGGTGGCAAAGATAAACCCCGATACAAATGCCGAGCATGATAGCCATCGAGTAGAGCTGCCACGGCAGCAGGGTCATCAGATACCAGAACGGGATCGCCGCGAGCGACCCCGCGGTACCGGGCATAATCGGGCTTAATCCGCTACCAAACCCGGTGGCGAGCAAGTGCCACGGGTTGCTAAGCTTTAGACGGCTTTTAGCCACATCTTTAGAGCGAGGCAAAGTGGTCGTATCCTTTTAAATCCAGGGTTACCGGTTTGCCATTTTGCAGGAACTGTAGCCCTTCAGAAGCGGGTCCAACCTGGCCGATACAGGTAAACGGAACGCCAAGATTGCCGATGGCGACGTCCAGCGCACCGCGATTAACTTCTGGCACGGTGAAACACAGTTCGTAATCTTCGCCGCCAGAAAGCGCCCATTGCAAAGCTTGATCAGCACTGACATTCGCTTTCAGGGCATCAGAATATGGCAGAGCATCGAGATCAACGCGTGCACCACATTCACTGGCTTTAAGGATATGACCCAAATCGGAAATTAGCCCGTCAGAAAGATCAATTGCGCTGCTCGCCAGATCGCGCAAGGCCTGGCCCTGTAAAATACGAGCTGTTGGGCGTAAATGGCGTTGTTTCAGATAGGCCGCTTGAGCGGGATCTTTGACGGTTAAACGGTCCTGCAAGATAGCCAGGCCCGCGGCGCTATCACCAGGCGTGCCGGTGACATAAATCCAGTCGCCAATGCGCGCACCGCTGCGTTTTAGCGCACGGCCAGCAGGCACCAGGCCATGAATGCCAAGCGTCATGGAAAGTGGCCCACGGGTCGTGTCGCCACCAATTAGCTGCATATCGTAGTATTCGAGTTGCTCAAACAGGCTGTCGCTGAAGGCTTCAAGCCAGCTTTCATCGACTTCAGGAAGGGTAATAGCCAGCGTCAGCCAGGCAGGATCAGCGCCCATAGCGGCCAGATCGCTTAAATTTACCGCCAGCGCTTTGTAACCCAAATCGCGGGGGTTAATATCAGCCAGGAAATGAATGCCCGAGACAAGTGTATCGGTACTGATCGCGAGGACCTGCTTTTCGGCTACCGTTAGCAACGCACAATCATCGCCAATTCCGGTTTCCACATCGCGGCGGGAACTGCTTACGCGATCAAAATAACGGGCAATTAAGGAAAACTCACCGCATGCCATGCGTTATGCCTATAAATGAAATAGATAAAGAAAGGCCGGAATTAACCGGCCAGAAGATTACTTTTTGCGGGGACGAATTTGCGGAGCAGCTTTATCAAGAACACCATTCACGAACTTGTGGCTATCTTCGGCACCGAAGGTTTTCGCAAGATCGATGGCTTCGTTAATCGCCACTTTGTATGGCACGTCATCACGTTTAGCCAGTTCAAACAGTGCGATACGCAGAACCGCTTTTTCTACCTGACCCAACTCTTCGAGCTGGCGAGACAGGTAAGGCTTCATCAGCCCATCCAGATACGCGCTGTTAGTAGCCACCCCGACCAACAGTTCGCGGAAGTAGTTAACGTCAACGTCTTTGACGTCCTGTTCCGCCAGGAACTGGTATTCGACATCAGCGATGTCATTTCGAGATAACTGCCAGGAGTATAGCGCCTGAACGGCACACTCACGGGCACGGCGACGAGCAGCAGGTTTCACAGATTTCCCCTTACAAAAAATCAGGCCTTGATGGCTTTCAATACATTAATCATTTCAAGCGCGGTCAGTGCAGCTTCTGCACCTTTGTTACCGGCTTTTGTGCCAGCGCGTTCGATGGCTTGTTCAATACTTTCGGTGGTCAGCACGCCAAAGGCGACTGGAATACCACTTTCCTGCGCAACATGTGCCAGGCCATTGCTGGCACCACCAGCAACATATTCAAAGTGAGCTGTGCCGCCACGGATAACCGTACCCAGCGCAATAATCGCGTCGTAACGACCGGTTTTCGCCAGTGCGTCAGCCGCAAGTGGCAGCTCATAAGCACCCGGAACCCAGACCACGGTGATGTTTTCATCTTTAACCTGGCCGATACGTTTCAGGGCGTCAATCGCTCCATCCAACAGGCTGTCATTGATGAAGTTGTTAAAACGCGCGATGGTGATGGCGACGCGAGCGTCTGGAGTTGCAACGGCTGCTTCAATAATGTTCATAATCTTCCTTTACGGGTTCTGTTTAGCCCCGCAGGGGGGCGGATTTTATCATAATCTTTTCGCGGCTGCTTACGTTTTACAAGCCGGCGTATCGCGGCGTCAAATGCAGACACAAATCAGGGCCAACCTGACGGACTTCACTAAAGCTAAATTCAGGCGCATCGGCTAATTTTTCAAGCCCAGGCAGGTTACATAAACCCCGCGCGTCATTACCCAATAATTTCGGCGCAACGTAGACAATCAGCTCATCAACAAGGCCTGCCTGTAGCAGCGCACCGCCAAGCGTTGGGCCAGCTTCCACCCAAACAGAGTTTATCTGACGCTTGCCAAGCAACATCATCATTACCACCAGATCAAGGTGGCCTTTATGTTCTGGCACGATAAATTGTTCAACACCCGTAGGCCAGGTTTGCTGATCGGCCTGGCAACGGGCAAGCCAGGTCTCACCTGACTGAGCAATAATTCTGTGCTGTGGTGTCACCCGGTTTTCACGATCGAGAATAATACGCGTTGGCTGACGCAAATTTTCTTCGGCGTAAACCGCCTGAGTCGCGCTATCTAATTCATTCCAGCGCACTGTTAAAGAAGGGTTGTCCGCCAGAACGGTAGCGCTGCTGCTAAGAATCGCTGAACTTTGTGCGCGCAGACGCTGCACGTCACGGCGTGATTCAGGCGAGGTAATCCATTGGCTTTCACCGCTAGCCATCGCAGTGCGCCCATCCAGAGAAGCCCCAAGTTTGAGCTGAATAAACGGGAAACCTGTGCGCATGCGCTTGAGGAAACCGCGGTTAATCGCCTCAGCTTCGTTCATCATCAAACCGTGGCTGACTTCAATACCCACCTGTTGCAGCGCATACAACCCGCGACCAGCCACTTGCGGATTCGGATCCTGCATCGCGGCAACAACACGCGAAACACCAGCAGCAATTAACGCTTCACAACAAGGTGGCGTGCGCCCGTGATGGCTGCAAGGCTCGAGCGTGACATACGCCGTGGCACCGCGAGCTTTTTCTCCAGCCATCCTTAAAGCATGCACTTCCGCGTGGGGTTCACCGGCACGAAAATGAAAGCCCTCACCGACAATTTCACCACCTTTGGCAATCACACAGCCGACATTCGGGTTAGGTGACGTGGTAAAACGGCCATGCTTTGCCAGTTGCATTGCACGAGCCATAAATTTTTCATCAAGCGACATCAGCATTAATCCTGTAAGCGGGCAATTTCTTCGCCAAATTCGCGGATATCTTCAAAGCTGCGATAAACCGAGGCAAAGCGGATATACGCCACTTTATCGAGTTTTTTAAGCTGCTCCATCACCAGATTACCAATCATTTTGCTTGGTACTTCTCGCTCGCCGGTTCCGCGCAACTGGGATTTAATATGGTTGACTGCCATTTCCACGTCGTCGGAACTGACCGGACGTTTCTCCAGCGCTTTTAGAATACCGCTTCGCAGCTTGTCTTCGTTAAATGGCTCGCGAACATCATTACTTTTTACTACCCGCGGCATCACCAACTCCGCCACTTCAAAAGTCGTGAAACGTTCATTGCAAACCAGGCACTGACGGCGACGACGCACGGAAGACCCTTCGCCAACAAGACGGGAATCAATCACTTTGGTGTCTACTGCGAAACAGAATGGGCAATGCATGGCGCGTCCTGAAGGATTATTCAAATGAACAATAGTTTACCGCGAAGTGGCAGGAGTACAAAGGCAACGCCGCCTCATCCCGCGAAATATGACTTTTCAATGGCCAACAGCTACGCTTAAATCAGGACAAAACCTTAAGGAAAAACTATTCATGACAAAGAGTTACCTAAGAATTATCCTGGTTAGCAGCCTGGTGAGCCTCAGCGCCTGCGCCCAACAAACAGAAGTCCGCCAAATGAAAAGCGAAGTGGGTTCGTTAAATAAAGAAATGACCCAACTCACCGATCAGACCGTCAAGCTGACGCAACAAAATGCGCTCAATGCCAAATCGACAACCGGCGTTTATTTGCTGCCCGGCTCCAAAACCCCCGCTCGCCTGAACAGCCAGTTGGGTAATTTGCAAATGTCTCTGAGCAGCATCACGCCTGAAGCCAACGGCAGCCGGGTGATGCTCATTATTAAGGGCGAGTCGAACGATCCGCTGCCTGCTTTCACCGGCAAAGTCGAATGGGGGCAGATTCAAGGCACCACGGATAACTACCAGGAAGTTAACGTGCAATCGCAGCAATTCAATGCACCTGCGAGTGTATTAGCGCCGAGTGATATCAGTATTCCGTTACAGCTTTCTGGGCTTTCACCTAATCAACCAGGTTTTGTTCGTATTCATGACATTCAGCCTGTAGATCCTTCACAGGCATTGCCCGCGCAATAATAGCCACAACCCTCACGCTTGTGCCGTCTCTTAGTGACATCTCAGTGAGTTGGGAGACTGTTCCGTTCACTCGGTGTTCAGTGTTTTATATAGCCACTGAACCGGTGAACGTCTTAGGGTGACCACCGTCGTCACCCTAAGAACCCAGACTCCCGGCAAATCAATCGCCGCAAGCGGTAAACACCGTTTTTCACCCAACATTCGCGGTCGTTCGCGACTCGTTCCCGACGATCGCTCACTCACGTGGTTCCCGACCACGTGACCCCGATTGAAGGGTGAAAAATGGCGCGATTGAAGCCGGAACCCAGGGTCAACGTCAAAGGCTAAAGACAGCACCGAGCCGGTTTTGACCTTGTTCCCGGTATAAATTGCCCCGGTGTTCACCATAAATCAGGGTTGAGCTGCCGGAGCAGCGAAAGAGAGCGATCGTCGGACAAAAATGTCAGGAACATTTTTGAACAACGCTTGCGTTGGCCACGAAGTGGTTCGGCACAGGGATGTGCCGAATATAAGAGACAGGTCTTTGCGGGGGTAACCCACAGTCACATCTACGATTTTTGTTACATCTCCCTGGACGCTATGCGTTAAAAACCCTCTCATCACAGCATTAAATCTAGTGATCTTAATCACATAAACTTGTAACCAATTAGCTTCTGTTTGCTTAAATTGGCGATACAGGTAAAATCTCGCCCGTTTTTAATGTGCGCAAACGTGAACGCAATCGATTACGCATGCAGCGATAATGTGAAATGAAGCATATTTTTGTGAGCAGGGATTTCTATAATAGGCGCGTCAATAAGAAACCAGCTGAATGGTTGATGACTTTAGGTGATCACTCGCTCCCTGCCCTCACGGGAATCATGTAAAAAACAGTGGCATATAAAATGAAAAAAATTATTTTGGCGGCTAGCACCGTCCTGGCGCTTTCAAGTTCTTTCACGGCTCACGCCGAAGATACAAAAAATTCCGAATATGTTTCCGACTGGTGGCATCAAAGTGTCAACGTTGTGGGCAGCTACCACACCCGCTTTGGACCACAGATCACTAACGACGTGTATCTGGAATATGAAGCATTTGCCAAAAAAGATTGGTTAGATTTTTATGGCTACATCGATATTCCAAAAACTTTCGGTTGGGGTAACGGCAACGACAAAGGTATCTGGGACGACGGTTCACGTATGTTCATGGAGATCGAACCGCGCTTCTCTATTGATAAGCTGACCGGCACCAGCCTGGCATTTGGCCCATTCAAAGAGTGGTACATCGCCAACAACTATATCTATGATATGGGCGCGCACGGTAACGATGCCAGCAAACAAAACACCTGGTACATGGGTCTGGGCACCGATATCGACACCGGTCTGCCAATGAGCCTGTCTCTGAACGTGTATGCGAAATACCAGTGGCAGAACTATGGCGCATCCAACGAAAACCAGTGGGATGGCTACCGTTTTAAAGTGAAATACTTTGTACCGATTACCAGTCTGTGGGGTGGTAACCTGAGCTACATCGGCTTCACCAACTTTGACTGGGGTTCAGATCTGGGCGATGACAACTTCATCGACAATAACGGCAAACATGCGCGTACCAGCAACTCTATCGCTTCCAGCCATGTCCTGGCTCTAAACTACGATCACTGGCACTACTCAGTTGTTGCCCGTTACTGGCACAACGGTGGTCAGTGGGCAGATAACGCCAGCCTGAACTTCGGTGAAGGTGATTTCAACGTGCGCTCTACCGGTTGGGGTGGTTACTTAGTGGTTGGGTACAACTTCTGATAACCGTCTGAAACTTTAGAAAAAGCCGATCTGCTCTTAGCCGATCGGCTTTTTTGTTTCCGGCAAACATCCTTCACTTTGCTGCAATTGGATAAAATGGGCCAATGAACGATCTGGCCGCTCTGAAAAGTATCGTCCTGTTGGATCTACCGATACACAGCGATCGAGTCGAAAACTGCGGTAATCCTCACGCACTTCGCACCAGGCGACTAGCAGCCATACCTCTCCCCAAAATGTCAGCCCAAGTGGATGGACATTCCTGTTCGACGCTCGCCCCTTCTCATCTTCATAACAAACATGAAGCACCTGTAACTCCCCGATTGCACGATGAAAAATATCAAACCAGGTCTTAACCTGCGGGTATTTGTTAAAGTCTGGCGAAATGATGCGGCAACGCTCCGCAACAACTCGCCGCTGCGGCGTCAGTACCCCAAGCAACTTTTCCTCTGCTGTGCCCGCCGCTTGCGCAAGTGTTTCACCACTCCACGTTTGCACTAAACGTATCGCCGCAACTAACGCTTCCACTTCACCAGGGGTGAACATCAACGGCGGCAAATCGTAGCCGGGTAATAAGCGATAACCGCAGCCCGCTTCACCCTCAATGGGAACGCCAGACAGGGACAAATCACGAATATCACGGTAGATAGTACGCTCGGATACTTCGAGGCGTTCGGCAAGCAGAGCCGCCGTCGACAACCGACGTCCACGCAGAATTTGTACTATTTGAAAAAGGCGATCCGCTCTTCGGCTCATAGGTTTCTTTTGTGAACGATGTGATGCCTGCCAGCATAACCGGCAGGCGTTTTCTGTTCAGTATATCCGTACTCAAGACGGTTGATGTAAGCCAACCCGATTCCCTTCGCTGTCGGTGATGAGTGCAAAAGTACCAATGTCATCCGGTAATTCCTGCGGGCCGAACACACATTCGCCTCCGGCCTTGGCCACCCGTTCAAGCATGGCGCTTAAATCAGGCGCATGCAGGTAAACCACCGTGCCTTGCGCAGAAGGTTTAAACGCATCAGATTTTAGTAGTGCTCCACCGGGATTCGGCTTGGTATGTGGGAAGATGGCCATTTCCATTCCAGACATCGTTTCACGATGAAAATCAGTCGCGAAAACAGCCTCATAAAATGCTGTTGCACGTTCCAGATCCTGTACCGGGATTTCAAACCAATTGATGATAGTGCTCATGTTTAACTCCTCAATGATGATGTTCAACATTGAGTCTAACTAGCCCCTCCTGACAGCATACTGTCAGGAGACTTTTACTCAGACGAAAAAAAACCGCAGCACAATGGCTGCGGTTTTAGCTTCCAGCAAAACCCTAAAGGTTAAGGCAGAATCGATGGCTGATCCGCACCTTCTTTTTCCACTTTCTGCTGCAACATGTGCTCGCGCTTCATGCCCAGCTTCAACGCCAGCGCGGACGCGACGTAAATGGAAGAAACCGTACCGATAGAAACACCGATAAGCATCGTCAGTGAGAAGCCTTTCAGCATTGCCCCACCGAAGAGATACAACATCAGAATCACCACCAATGTGGTACCAGAGGTGATCAACGTACGATGCAGAGTCTGCGTCAAAGAAACGTTGAAGATTTCATACGGTGTACCGCGACGGATCTTACGGAAGTTCTCACGGATACGGTCTGATACCACGATACTGTCGTTCAGTGAGTAGCCGATAACCGACATCAATGACGCGACGATGGTTAAGTCTATCTCAATGTGGAACAACGACAGCACACCCAGAGTGATAACGACGTCGTGCATCAACGCAATAACCACACCGGCAGCCAGACGCCACTCAAAACGGAAACCGACGTATACCAGAATGGAGATAAGCGCAGCTAACAACGCCAAAGCACCATTCTGAGCCAGATCCGCACCCACGCTTGGGCCAACGAACTCAATACGTTTTACACCGGCATTCTGGCTGGTTGCTTCGTTAATGACCTTAACGACCTGGCTACCCAGCACCTGACCACCGGTTTCCCCTTGGGCAGGTGGCATGCGCACCATGATGTCACGGCTGCTACCAAAATTCTGAACCAACGGATCCTGGAATCCAGCTTTCTCCAGTGCACTACGCATCATGTCCAAATCGGCTGGTTTTTCCAGCGAGATTTCGATGACGGTACCGCCGGTGAAATCCAGACCCCAGTTAAAACCTTTCACCCCGATAATCACGACGGAAAGGATTAACAGGAATCCGGAAATACCGAAAGCCCAGAAATCCCAGCGCATAAAGTCATGGACTCTACGGCCGTAGTTTAATTGTTCAACAGTATATTCCTGTGCCACAACGCACTCCTCAGATAGACAGCTTGTTGATGCGTTTGCCGCCGTACAACAGGTTTACGATGGCACGGGTACCGACAATTGCGGTAAACATGGACGTCGCCACACCAATACCGGTCGTGATCGCAAAGCCTTTAATTGCCCCGGTGCCTACGGCATACAGGATGATGACCTTGATAAGCGTCGTGATGTTAGCATCGAAAATAGAGCTGAACGCGCCCTGATAACCTTCGTGGATAGCCTGTTGCACCGAACGCCCGTTACTAAGTTCTTCCTTAATACGTTCGTTTATCAGTACGTTAGCATCGACGGCTACCGCAAGGGTTAACACGATCCCCGCAATCCCCGGCATGGTCAACGTTGCCCCTGGTAGCAGGGACATAATCCCGACAATCATCACCAGGTTTACCAACAATGCGGAAGTCGCAATCAGACCAAACTTCTTATAGAAGAACAGCATAAAGATGATTGAAACTGCCAGACCTGCCAGACACGCTTCCAGACCTTGCTTGATGTTTTCCATACCAAGGGTTGGACCGATGGTACGTTCTTCAACAATTTGGATTGGTGCGATCAATGCACCCGCACGCAGCAGCAAAGAGAGCTGACGCGCTTCGTTCGGGTTGCTGATACCGGTGATACGGAAGCTGTTACCTAAGCGCGACTGAATGTTTGCCACGTTGATAACTTCTTCTTGTTTCGCCAGAATTGAACGACCGGTTGCATCTTTCTTACCGCTGTCTTTGTACTCTACAAACAGGGTTGCCATCGGTTTACCGATGTTGTCCTTGGTGAAGTTAGACATGATGTTACCGCCAGCACTATCCAGTGAAATATTCACCTGTGCCTGGTTGTATTCATCGGTGCTCGAAGTGGAGTCAGTGATATGGTCACCGGTCAGAATCACACGCTTGTACAGGACAACCGGTTGACCTTCACGGGTATTTTTCACTTCGGAGTCACCCGGCACGCGGCCAGAGGCAGCAGCGGTGGCATCCACGTTGGTGTTAACCAAACGGAACTCAAGTGTTGCTGTCGCGCCGAGAATTTCTTTCGCACGCGCAGTATCCTGAATACCAGGTAATTCAACCACGATACGATCTGCACCCTGGCGTTGTACCAGAGGTTCAGCCACACCCAGTTGGTTTACACGGTTACGCAGGATATTAATGTTCTGCTGAACAGCATACTCACGCGCTTCGCTCAGACGAGCGTCCGTCATTACAGCACGCAATGCGTTGCTGCCCTGAGCGGAAATCACCAGGTCACGATGGCGTGGAGATAAATAAGAGATAGCGTCATCACGCGTTTTGCTGTCACGGAAGACAACATCAGCACCATAGTTATCGGCTTTACGCACGTTGGTGTAAGCGATGCTCTTTTCGCGCAAGTCAGTACGCAGGTTATCAATGGTTTGTTCCTGCAACTTGCTCAGTGCGGTATCCATGTCGACTTCCATCAGGAAGTGCACGCCACCACGCAGATCAAGACCCAGTTTCATTGGTTCTGCGGAAATAGCGGATAACCAGCGAGGAGTAGCCGGAGCAAGGTTAAGTGCGACGACATATTTGTCGCCTAATACGCCCATCAGCGCTTCACGAGCGCGCAGCTGCGTATCAGTGGTGTCAAAGCGTGCAAGAATTGCACCCTCGGATAGCGCCACAGACTTAGCGGTGATTTTATCTGCTTTTAAGGTGTTCTGGACCTGGATCAGCGTTTGTTCACTGGCGGCGACGCCGCGCGCGCCAGTGATCTGAACTGCCGGATCCTCACCATATAGGTTGGGAAGTGCGTATAGCAGACCGACGATAAAGACGACGATCAGCATGATGTACTTCCACAAAGGATAGCGGTTTAGCACGGTAGTTCCCTTAGGGAAAAACGAAAATTACAGCGCCTTCATAGTGCCTTTCGGCAGAACGGCAGCTACGAAATCACGCTTGATAACCACTTCAGTGGTGTCGTTTAGCGCGATTGAGATATAGCCAGTTTCAGCTACTTTCACTACGCGACCAACCAGACCACCAGTAGTCAGCACTTCATCCCCTTTAGAGATAGAGTCCATCAACTTTTTATGCTCTTTGGTACGTTTTTGCTGTGGGCGCAGGATCATGAAATAGAAGATCAGACCAAATACCACCAGCATAAGAATCAAAGAGTACGGGCTACCTTGCGCCGGAGCACCTGTTGCAGCAACCGCATCAGAAATGATAAAGCTCATTCAAAATCCCTCATTATTAAATTAATCAACATTCAAAGGTGGAACTGGTTTACCGGTTCGCTCGTAAAAATCACTCACGAAGTGCTCTAATTTACCCTCTTCAATGGCCTTGCGTAAACCAGCCATTAAACGCTGGTAATAGCGCAGGTTATGAATCGTGTTGAGTCGTGCGCCGAGTATTTCGTTGCAACGGTCAAGATGATGCAAGTAGGCACGTGAATAATTGCGACATGTATAGCAATCACATTCAGAATCCAACGGCGAAGTGTCATCTTTATGCTTCGCATTGCGGATTTTAACCACACCATCGGTGACAAAAAGGTGACCATTACGTGCATTGCGGGTTGGCATCACGCAGTCGAACATATCAATACCGCGACGAACACCTTCAACAAGGTCTTCCGGTTTCCCTACGCCCATCAAGTAACGAGGCTTATCTGCAGGGATTTGCGGGCATACATGTTCCAGAATCCGGTGCATGTCTTCCTTCGGCTCACCTACAGCCAGGCCGCCGACAGCGTAGCCATCAAAGCCTATCTCTACCAGACCTTTTACCGAGATATCTCGTAAATCTTCGTAAACGCTACCCTGAATAATGCCGAACAGCGCATTTTTATTCTCAAGAGAATCAAAGCGATCGCGGCTACGCTGTGCCCAGCGCAGAGACATTTCCATGGAACGCTTCGCGTAATCCCAGTCAGCAGGATATGGCGTACATTCGTCGAAGATCATCACGATATCGGAACCGAGATCGTATTGAATTTCCATGGATTTTTCTGGATCGAGGAAAATCGCGTCGCCGTTAATTGGGTTGCGGAAATGCACACCAGCTTCGGTGATTTTACGGATATCGCCCAGGCTAAATACCTGGAAGCCACCGGAGTCAGTCAGGATTGGACCTTTCCACTGCATGAAATCATGTAAGTCACCGTGCAACTTCATGATTTCCTGACCAGGACGCAGCCACAAGTGGAAGGTGTTGCCCAGAATAATCTGTGCGCCAGTGGCTTCAACTTCTTCTGGCGTCATCCCTTTTACGGTGCCATAAGTGCCAACAGGCATGAAAGCAGGCGTTTCTACAACGCCACGGTCAAAGACCAGGCGGCCACGACGAGCGCGTCCGTCGGTTGTATCTAATTCAAATTTCACATTTCCTCCAGCATCAGAGAAACAGTCTGATGGTTAAGACAAAACGTCGTCGGATTGACCGGCGACGTAGAATTGACTGATTAGGCGCCAGGGCGCTCATTTATCGCCTGCGGATTGTACGTGATGTACATGGCATCCCCGTAACTAAAAAATCGATATTCGGAGTTAACAGCGGCTTTATAGGCGTTCATGGTGTTTTTATAACCAGCAAACGCGGAAACCAGCATGATCAGAGTCGATTCCGGCAGGTGGAAGTTGGTCACCAGTGCATCAATCACTTTGTATTGATAGCCTGGATAGATGAAGATTTGGGTATCACCGAAGAACGGTTCGATCAGGTCGTTTTTTGCGGCCTGCGCCGCACTTTCCAATGAGCGAACTGAAGTGGTTCCTACTGCGATAACGCGATTACCACGCGCTTTGCAGGCTAGCACCGCGTCAACCACGTCCTGTGGCACTTCGGCATATTCGGAGTGCATGATGTGGTCTTCGATGCTATCCACGCGCACAGGCTGGAATGTTCCGGCTCCTACGTGCAACGTCACAAACGCCTGCTCAATGCCTTTATTGCGCAACGCTTCAAGCAATGGCTCGTCAAAGTGCAAGCCGGCAGTAGGCGCGGCAACCGCACCAGGTTTCTGGCTATAAACGGTTTGATACAGCTCGCGGTCAGAGTCTTCATCCGGGCGGTCGATGTACGGCGGCAGCGGCATATGGCCGATGCTGTTGAGAATATCAAGGACACTGCGCTCGTCTTCAAACTGCACTTCAAACAACGCATCGTGGCGCGCAACCATCGTGGCATGTACGCTTTCATCATCGCCCAGCAACAATTCAGCACCCGGTTTAGGGGCTTTAGAAGCACGGATATGCGCGAGGATACGTTTGTCGTCAAGCATACGTTCGACCAGCACTTCAATCTTGCCGCCGCTGGCTTTACGGCCAAAAAGGCGCGCCGGGATCACGCGGGTATTGTTAAAGACCAGCAGATCTCCAGGGTTGAGCTTATCGAGCAAATCGGTGAAAGTGCCATGCGTTAAATTACCCGAGGGCCCTTCCAGAGACAGCAAACGGCACCCACTGCGCTGTGCTTGTGGATAGTGGGCAATCAAGGATTCAGGTAATTCAAAGGAAAAATCGGCAACACGCATGGTTTAGAGCTCAAGACTTAAAAAGTGGCGCTACAGTCTAGTGCCAGGGGACACTCCCTGCAAGGAAAAGGACGCCCGTTAATGCTGAATCGACAATTAAGGTTACTATGAATTTTCTCGCCCATTTACATCTTGCAAGCCTTGCTGACAGCTCACTTCTGGGGAATTTGCTTGCCGATTTTGTCCGTGGTAACCCGAATGAAAGCTATCCGGGTGACGTCGTGGCGGGTATCCATATGCATCGTCGCGTCGATGTGCTGACCGATAGCTTGCCGGAGGTGGCGATTGCGCGACAATGGTTCCGCCCTGAAACTCGCCGTGTCGCCCCGATAACATTAGATGTGATGTGGGACCATTTCGTTTCACGCCACTGGCAGACACTCTGCCCAAACACGCCGCTGCCAGAATTTGTCGCTTACGCGCGTGCCAATATCGAACCCTTTTTAATCGATACCCCAGAACGCTTTATCAATCTTAATCACTATCTGTGGGACGAGCGCTGGCTCGAGCGTTATAGCGACATGGCATTTATTGCTAATGTTCTCAATGGGATGGCTACGCGTAGACCAAAACTCGATGCTTTGCGAGCTTCCTGGCAAGATCTTGATACCCATTACGCTGCGCTTGAAGAATTGTTCTGGCAGTTCTACCCACGCATGATGGTAATGGCAGAACAAAAAAGTTTGTAACCGATCTCAGCCTGGTTATTTACTTCTTGCCCTTTTATAAAAAAGGGCTACTTTGGATCGCTGCTGTGCGAATATTCATTTTTTGATAGGTAAATCCTATCTGATTAATCGGCACAGTATGCTTGAGTTAGAGGGATTGCCGCCCCTATACTCCCCCCCGTTGCGTTAACACTCACTTTAACAAAATTAACAGGAGTACATATGGTCCTGGTTACTCGTCCAGCCCCTGACTTTACAGCTGCAGCCGTACTCGGCAGTGGCGAAATCGTTGAAAACTTCAACTTCAAAGCACACACCAATGGTAAAACCACCGTTGTGTTCTTCTGGCCAATGGACTTCACTTTCGTATGCCCGTCTGAACTGATTGCGTTCGACAAGCGTTACGAAGAATTCCAGAAACGTGGCGTAGAAGTCGTTGGTGTATCTTTTGACTCCGAGTTCGTTCACAACGCATGGCGTAAAACCCCTGTTGATAAAGGCGGCATCGGTGAAGTGAAATATGCGATGGTTGCTGACATTAAGCGTGAAATTCAGAAAGCTTATGGCATCGAACATCCAGACGCAGGCGTTGCTCTGCGCGGTTCTTTCCTGATCGACAAAGCCGGTATCGTGCGTCACCAGGTTGTTAACGACCTGCCGCTGGGCCGTAACGTTGATGAAATGCTGCGTATGGTTGATGCGCTGCAATTCCACGAAGAGCACGGCGAAGTGTGCCCAGCTCAGTGGGAAAAAGGTAAAGAAGGCATGAACGCGTCTCCAGACGGCGTTGCTAAATACCTGAGCGAAAACGTTTCTAGCCTGTAATTGCTAAACGTTTTTGACGAGAAAGGCCGCGCAAGCGGCCTTTTTTAGTTTCTAGAAAGCAAAACAAGAACAGCCCATCACGCCCCAGAATGCGCCTTCATCAGCAACAGGTATCGCTGATTTACGCGCCGTATCATG
The DNA here is from genome assembly GCF_022134725.1 of Buttiauxella sp. S19-1. Lineage (NCBI taxonomy): Bacteria > Pseudomonadati > Pseudomonadota > Gammaproteobacteria > Enterobacterales > Enterobacteriaceae > Buttiauxella > Buttiauxella sp. S19-1. The sequence goes on along the minus strand of NZ_JAHWLU010000004.1, from coordinate 83,181 downwards.
TTGATGACCATGCACATTACAGCTTCCGCAGCATTGGTGAACTTGCGCCATCATCCCCACTTTCCCAGCCTCTGGCGGTGCCGAACGGTAATGCCCAGGAACGTTCACCACAGGCGACCATTCGGGTAGCACTGGAATCGGTGGTGGAGCAAGCGCGGTAAAGGCACCTGCCGCATAAACCACTTTGCCATCCACCAGCGTTAACAGCGATTCAATGCCTTTGATTTCCTCTTCTGGCACCTTAAAGAAATCTTTTGAAAGCACGACTAAATCGGCAAGTTGCCCGGCTTTAATACGCCCTTTTTTACCCTGTTCACTGGAAAACCACGCGCTGCCAGCCGTCCATAGCTCAAGCGCCACATCACGCGAAAGCCGGTTATTGTCGTCATACATTTGCATCCCGCCTACCGTGCGCCCCGACACCAGCCAGTAAAGCGCCGTCCACGGATTATAACTGGCGACACGCGTCGCATCCGTCCCCAGCCCAACTGGTAATTCAGCGGCGAGCATTTTCGCGATAGGCGGCGTCTGTTTAACAGCTTCGGCACCATAACGTGCCGCGTAATATTCGCCCTGAAAAGCCATGCGATGCTGGACCGCGATACCGCCTCCCAACGCCTTAACGCGCTCAATATTCTTTTCACTGATGGTTTCTGCGTGGTCAAAAAGCCAGTGCAGGCCGTTAAACGGAATCTCACGATTCACCTTCTCAAACACCTCCAGCATACGGCTGATGGATTCGTTATAAGTCGCATGAAGACGGAATGGCCAACGATGTTCCACTAAATGGCGCACCACGCGTTCCAGCTCTTGCTCCATACCGTCTGGTAAATCCGGGCGCGGCTGCAAGAAATCTTCAAAATCAGCGGCTGAAAACACCAACATTTCCCCGGCACCATTTGCACGATAGAAATCAGTGCCCTGCCCCGGTTTCAGCATATCGGTCCATTTTTCAAAATCTTCCAGCTCATGCTGCGGACGCTGGGTAAACAGGTTGTAGGCAATACGCACCGTCATCTGTTTTTGCGCGTGGAGTTGGTCAATGATTTGATAATCTTCGGGATAGTTTTGGAACCCGCCACCGGCATCAATCGCGCTGGTAATCCCTAATCGGTTAAGCTCACGCATAAACTGGCGCGTCGAATTGACCTGTAAATCGAGCGGTAATTTCGGCCCTTTCGCCAGCGTCGAGTACAGAATCATGGCATTCGGTTTGGCGATAAGCATGCCGGTTGGATTGCCATTTCGGTCACGCATAATCTCGCCACCCGCTGGATTGGGCGTGTCTTTGGTGTAACCCACCGCTTTTAGTGCCGCCTGGTTTAACAATGCGCGATCGTAGAGATGCAACACAAAAACCGGCGTATCCGGTGCCGCCTCGTTGAGTTCTTCAAGCGTTGGCATACGGCGCTCGGCAAACTGAAATTCCGTCCACCCCCCGACCACGCGCACCCATTGTGGCGACGGCGTGCGTAATGCCTGCTCTTTGAGCATACGCAAGGCATCGGCCAGAGAAGGCACACCTTCCCAACGCAGCTCCAGGTTGTAGTTCAAGCCGCCACGAATCAAATGCAGATGTGAGTCGTTCAGGCCTGGAATCACCGTATAACCTTTGAGATCAACACGCTGCGTTTCTTCATTGGCAAAACTCATCACCCAGGATTCGCTGCCCACGGCAACAATTTTACCGTCTTTGATCGCCACGGCTTCGGCGAGCGGCGTTTCGCTGTCGAGAGTGTGAAACTGACCGTTAGTGAGAATGAGTGAGGCAATTTGCGACATAACCCGTACTCCTCAGTAAAACGTTATTTTTTCAGCCAACCGGCAAACAGCCGCGTCATGACTGGCATCCACAGCCACACCACCAGTGCGACAACCAGCGCATCATTGATGAGGTGCAACAAAAGCGAGCCGTGCAGCGAAGGAAAAAGCATCGCGGTAACACGCGGAACAACGTTGGTGCTCGGGAAAATGACCGCCAGGGTGATCAGGAATTGCTTCCATTGCGCGGGGCGTTTCAGCGCTGGGGTTTCCGGGGTAAACCAGAAGGCATTTTCGGTGCGAACTTCCAGATGATCGTCAAGACGCAAAGCAGGTTTTATCTCCTCAACCAGCGTTTCTCGCTCAGCCGATTTAGTCCAAGCGGTGAGATTCTCCAGGGTGTCGAAACGAATCACGATGTTGTAGACATCGTTTCCGGTGGTGGGGCGAATAACGTGCACGCCAAGATGTCCGGGATAACGCGCAGCGGCTGGCATGATTTTCGCCAGCCATTGCTCATAATGCGCCGCCTGGCCTGATTTAAGAGCGTGGGTTATCACCAGCGTGACAGTATTGTTGTCAGCCATAGGCTATTCCTGATGCAAAACAAGCAAAAGGCAGGAGGCTTCCTGCGGCGATAAATCAGGCTTTCCGTTCTGGCGCGCCATGGACCATGGTGTAAGCATAATCGACGCCTATGCCATAGGCACCGCTGTGCTCGCGCACCAGATCCATCACCGCATCGTAAGTGTCGCGGCGCGCCCAGTCGCGTTGGTATTCGAGCAACACCTGCTGCCAGGTCACCGGAACGGCCCCGGCCTGTACCATGCGGTCAATTGAGCGTTCGTGAGCATCGACCGACGTGCCGCCCGAAGTATCAGTCACAACGTAAACTTCAAAACCTTCGTCGAGCGCCATCAAGGCAGGAAACGTCAGGCACACTTCGGTCCACAAAGCAGAAATAATCAGTTTCTTGCGGCCGGTCGCTTTCACCGCCGCAACAAAAGCCGCATCTTCCCAGGAGTTCATTGAAGAGCGTTCGATAGGCGTAATTTCTGGGTGTATCGCCAGCAATTCAGGCCAGATATATCCACTGAAACTCTTCGTTTCTACCGAGGTAAAAATAGTCGGAACGTTAAAGATCTTTCCGGCCTTAGCTAGCGCAACGGTGTTATTTTTCAGCGTCTGGCGGTCGATATTCGCCACGCCAAAAGACATTTGAGGCTGGTGATCAATAAAGATCAGGGTGGAGTTGGTGGGGTCGATCAGTTCACGTATAGACATAAATTTTCCTTAAATTTCATCTGAATGATTAAGGAAGCGGCACAAGGTACAGCCTCCCAAATGGTATGAGATCTGGAAATGTCTAACTTAAGCAGAGGTTATTGATGAGAGGGAAAAGTAAGGATAGCACCGGTATTCCCCTTTGCCTGGCAAAAGGGAAACCGGTTGCAGGACTAGAGACTATGCCACAATGAAACGGAGACCGCAGGTAGCGACAGTGCGCAATTTTCTAACGTCGCCTCGCCTTCAAGCTGTGTCCACGCTTTGCCGTGCAACAGCGGGTTCCACGGCAGCGTTCTCAGTGCTTCATCACCACGGTTAATCGCCACCAGCACACGTTCGTTTTGCCAGACACGAACGAATACCACCACGTCGCCCTCGGCGTAAATTACCTGGCAGCCGCCGTGGCGCAAGGCGCGGCTTTTGTGGCGTAATTTTCCGAGCCGTTGATAAAGTGCCAGCAGCCCCAGATCTTGTTGATCCGGATTCCATGGGAAAGGTTTACGGCAAAACGGATCGTTATTGCCATCTAAACCCACTTCATCACCATAGTAGACGCAAGGCACGCCGGGCCAGCAATACAGCCACACGACGGCCAGAGGTAAGCGTGCCGCATCCTTGCCAAGGATCGACTTGAAGCGTGCGGTGTCGTGGCTGTCGAGCTGGTTAAACATGCGCAGTTGCTGCTGATGAGAAAGCCCCGCACGATATTCATCCATCCACGCCATACAGGTTTGTGCGTCGATATGTTGCGGATCATAGGAAATATCGGTGTTGGCAAGAAATCCCCACAGCGGGAAGGTGAAACCGCGATAGTTCATCGCCGCATCTTCGGCATCTGTCTGCAACCACTGGCGGGCGTCGCCAAAATGTTCACCCAAAATATAGGCATCAGATTTGGTTTCTTTCGCCGCTTTGGTGATACCGGAAACGTGCAGCAGGTTGTTTTTCGCGCCACCCTCTTCGCCTAGCATATGCACCACATCCAACCGCCAGCCGTCTATGCCCCACGGTTCACGCAACCAATGGCGCACCACGCTTTCGTCGCCCTGGTAAATCTCGTCAACCAGGTTGGAGGAGTGGTAATCCAGCTTTGGCAAACTGGAATAGCCGAGCCAGTCGAGCGCTTGCCCCTCCTGGTTATAGCTGTAAAAATCGCGCCAGGGTGATTGCGGGTTGTGGCTCGCACCGCTGCCGTGTGTTTGCTGGCGGTCAAACCATTGGTGAGTATCGCCGCTGTGGTTAAACACACCGTCGAGCATCAGGCGCATACCGTAACGCTGAGTGTTTTTACGCAACCGCAAATAGGCGTGATCGCCACCAAACTGCACGTCGACGTGGCGATAATCCTGAGTATCGTATTTATGGACGCTCGGCGCGGTAAAAATCGGGTTGAGATACAGCGCAGTGACACCCAGCTTCTTCAGATACGAAAGATTTTCACTGATACCGTCAAGATCGCCGCCATAGAAGGTCGATCCGCCTGCGTCCGCTATCAGCGGCTCATCCCAGTCACGCAAGATAATGTCGCGCTTTGCGGCGTGGTGATAATAGATCCGATCCTGTTCCGGAGTACGTTGCTCACTGCGGGCAAAACGATCGGGGAAAATCTGGTAGAAGATCTGATCCTGTACCCATTGTGGGCCATCGTCAGGCAGATCGACCGCAAACTGCTCAAGGCGTGCCGGCGGGATCGACCCGATACCTTGTGGCGTTAACCAGCGCTGTTTATCCAGCCACAACATTTTAAAACTGTAGCGGCGTCGCGGTTGCCCTTCCGATAAATCAATCACTCCGCGCCAGGCGACAATACCTTCAGCGGGTGCGGCTTTCTGGCGAGTCATCTGTACCGAGGTTTCTTCGTTATCCTTTTCATAACGGAGTACCACGCGGTGCGGCAAATCATCACCAGAAACCCACAAACTGATGTACAGCTTGTCTTTACGTGTCTGAATAAAAGGGGGCACCGGAAGGTGCCAGGCATTAAACATAATCGCTTTCCCAGAGAATAAATTGACGCCACCTTGCCACAGCGTAAGCGCTTATCACTCATCATTACTATTTTTATTGGGGGAGGAAAGCGGGGGCGGAGAAATAGCGTCGGTTGCTTAATAAGTTAGCGATACCTATAGTGAGAATATTCTTACTCCATCTGCCCTGCATCAAGGAGCTCGCCATGACTATTGCCCGTAGCCTTTCCTTGCTTCTGTTCGTATTTTACTCCGCCAACACGCTGGCTGCCTCGCCTTATGAATCGCTGCAATTTGGGAAGTATAAACAACAGATTACTGCGGATTTAAAAAAGACCTGCCATCCACAAAAGAAAATGACGGATGAAGCCTGGGGGAACAAAATTCTCGCCAACGAAGATAACAAAATGTATATCCGCGACGCGAGAATTGCGCTTGAACGCAACAACGAGAAAAACTACTGGGAAGCAATAAGTAAAGTAGAGTGCCCGGAAATGTAAGTTATAGGGTGGATTTTGCTAACGCTAGTCCACCCTGTAAGACTCTTACGAGTTTGTGGCGAGTATTTGACGACGTTTAAACATCCAGCCAACCAGCAGCAACACAATCCACACGCAGCCGACATACAGCGAGATGCGCGTGTCAGGATGCCAGCCAATCAGCGCGATAATAAACACCAGGAACACCAGGCCCACAATGGTGGTTACCACGCCGCCCGGTACCGGGAATTTGAGCGCCTTAGTTTCTTCAGGGGATAGCTTGCGACGGAACGCGATCTGCGACAGCAGGATCATTATCCAAACCCAAACCGTGGCAAAGGTCGCCAGCGAAGCAATCACCAGGAAAACGTTTTCTGGAATCAGGTAGTTGAGCACCACCGCCAGTAACAGTGCGCAGCACATGACCAACACAGTGACCCACGGAATACCGTTGCGTGATGTTTTGGCGAACACTTTCGGGGCGCTGCCCTGCTCTGCCATACCGTGCAACATGCGGCCGACACCGAAGACATCACTGTTAATGGCTGAAAGCGATGCGGTGATCACCACGAAGTTAAGAATCCCTGCCGCAGCCGTAATCCCCATATGCTGGAACGTCAGTACAAACGGGCTGCCTTCCGTACCCACCTGGTTCCACGGATAGATAGACATGATGACAAACAGCGTGCCCACATAGAACACCAGGATACGTAGCGGAACAGAGTTGATGGCGCGAGGAATCGACTTCTGTGGGTCTTTCGCTTCACCTGCAGTGATACCGATAATTTCAATCCCGCCGTAAGCAAACATCACCATCTGCAACGACATAATCATGCCTATCCAGCCATTGCTGAAGAAGCCGCCATTGCTCCACAAATTATGGATACCCGTTGGCTGACCACCGTTACCAATACCCCAAACGATGATGCCAATACCGGCAGCAATCATGATGATGATGGTCGCGACTTTGAAGAAAGAGAACCAAAATTCCAGCTCGCCAAACACTTTGACGCTCATCAGGTTAATGGCGCAGATAATTAGCACTACGCTCAATACCCAGACCCAATGTGGTACCGCCGGGAACCACAGCCCCATATAGATACCAAATGCGGTGACGTCGGCAATTGCGACAATCAGGATCTCAAAACAGTAAGTCCAGCCGGTGATGTAACCTGCCAGCGGGCCGAGGTTATCTTGCGCATAGCGTGAAAATGAACTGGCGGAAGGGTTATGAACCGACATCTCGCCAAGGGCGCGCATAATGATGTAAGCCGCCACCCCACCGATGATGTAGGCCAACAACACACTTGGCCCTGCCATTTTGATAGCGTCTGCCGAACCATAAAACAGCCCGGTGCCAATTGCCGAACCCAACGCCATAAAGCGTATGTGCCGGGTACTCAAGCCGCGCTTGAGCTTATTAGCGTTTTCCATTAATTCCAACCCTGCTTAACAATAAAAAAAACCACGGAGCAAAGCCCCGTGGTTGTACAAAATTATAATTTTTAGTGGGCGGCGGAGGCCACCTGTCGCCCTGCGGCTCGGTCCCATACGATGGTAATTACCACCATGATAATGGTCGGAAGCAACCATGCCAGGCCTTGTTCGGACAGCGGCAAGTGGGAAGTCCACGCGGGTAAAATATCGCTGATTGCTGAAGCTTTAATCCCATCCATGATGCCAAACAAGGTGCTGATGACCATCGCTGGCGCAATCACACGGGTTGAGTTATGCCACCACGGACGGGTGAAACTCAGCACCACCAGCGCAATACACGGCGGGTAAATCGCCGTCAGCACCGGAATTGAAACCTGAATCAGATGACTCAACCCGAGGTTAGAAACCACCATCGAGAACAAGCCAAGGATAAACACCAGCGAACGGTAAGACAGTGGCAGATACTGGCTGAAGAACTCAGCACACGCACAAGTCAGGCCAACTGCCGTGACCATGCAGGCAAGGAAAATCAGCGCGGCGAGGAAGAAGCTACCAGCACTACCGAAGGTATGAGCCACATAGGCATGCAGGATCGCAGCACCGTTGGCATTTTGGTCAGCGACCAGCGTAGCGCTATCAGAACCCAGGCGGAACAGCGCAAGGTAAATCAGCGTTAAGCCAACACCAGCAATCAGGCCAGCCAAAATGGTATAGCGTGTCAGCAAGCGGGATTCAGTCACGCCACGGGAACGTGCCGCGTTAACAATCACAATCCCGAACACCAGCGACGCCAGGGTATCCATCGTCAGATAGCCATTCACAAAACCGTTAGCAAACGCCGCATTCTGATACGCCTCAGTCGCAGTGCTGATACCGCCTGCTGGCCACAGCATTGCACCCGCCGCCAGCGCCAGGAGCGCAACGATTTTCACCGGAGCCAGCACGTGGCCAACGGTGTCCAGCAATTTACCTGGATACAGTGAAATACCGATAACAATCGCGAAGTAAACCAGGCTGTAGATAAACAGTGGCAGTTCACCCGAACCCACCAGTGGTGCAATCCCGACTTCGAAGGAAACAGTAGCCGTACGCGGGGTGGCAAACAATGGGCCAACCGCCAGGTAACAAATAGTCGCTAACAGCACACCGGCACGACGGCCAATCGGTGAGCTCAGGCTATCAATACCCCCACCGACACGAGCAATCGCGACGATAGTTAAAACGGGCAGACCAACCGCGGTCACCAGGAAGCCAAGTGAGGCAATCCAGACGTGTTCGCCAGCTTGTAACCCCACCATTGGTGGAAAAATGATATTGCCTGCGCCGACAAACAGCGCAAAGGTCATAAAGCCTAGCGCGAGGATGTCTCGAGATTTCAGATGATGGGTCATAAAATTTTGGCAGCCTGTGGATGTGTGGTGTTGTAAGTATTCAAATTTTTATGCGTGTATTTGCCAATCCTTAGACAGTCATACATCGGCATAAAAGCGGTGATTGGCAGTAACGACAGCGGAAAATCCTTTCCGGGATCGGTGGCGAAGAATAGTTGTTTGAATTACCACTCAAATCCAGTCGGTCTGCTATTCACAGGGGCGCAATTAAAACGCTTATAGCGTTTGAAGGCAAGAAGGGATCCAAAAACCAGATTGATCTCCTTAAATTAGACTTAAAATCAGTGGATTTGTTTATACATTAGAAAATTGTATGGTTTTTTGTGTGGTTAAAATATCACCAATTAAGCTTTTTTGATTTACATGTGGGCAAAAAAAACACAGGCCAGCAAGCTGACCTGTGGAAAGTTATTTTGACACTATTCAGCGATAAACGGGTTTTGCAGGGTAGATAAGCGATATCGTCATCCACCATTTGCGCCAGTTGTTACAGAGAGAAGTGTCGGATGACGCTTCGCTTATCCGATCTACGAAAAACTTGTCATCAGTGTCATAACTTACGCGGCTTACAGCACTTTATCGTTAACGATTAAACGCTCAGGCAACACAAAGGAAAACGTGGAACCTTTCCCTGGCTGGCTTTCGATATTCAGACGCGCATCGTGATGGCTTAATGCATGTTTCACTATTGCCAGGCCTAACCCACTACCACCTGTTTGCCTTGAACGCGCTTTATCCACTCGATAGAACCGCTCGGTCAGGCGTGGGATATGTTCCGCAGAAATACCAGGACCAGTATCCGCCACGCTAAAGCCCACACCACCCGCGACCCGTTTCCAACTCACGGTAATTTGCGTCCCTTCCGGCGTATGGTTTACCGCGTTGTACACCAGGTTTGAAATCGCGCTGCGTAGCTGTTCTTCATTACCGAAGACTTTGAGTGAGGGATCAATATCGAACTTTAACGTCTGCCTTTGCTGACTGAGGGTTTGCGCTTCTCGCTCCACCACACGCAGCATCAGTGGCACATCAATCTTTTCATTGAGCACCATTGCCGGTGCCGCTTCAATTTTAGATAGCGTCAAAAGCTGTTTCACCAGACCTTCCATCCGCGAAGTTTGCTCGCGCATGGTGCCCAGAGCCTTATCGCGCAGCGGCCCTTCAAGCGCCTGATCCTGCATCATCTCCAGATAACCTTGCAGTACCGTCAACGGAGTACGCAGTTCATGGCTAACGTTGGCAAAAAAGTTACGTCGCGCCCCTTCCAGTTGGTGCATCTGCGTGACATCACGTGCCACCATCAGCCACTGCTCGTCGCTGTATGGCATCACACGGAATTCCAGATGACGGCCATTGTTAAGCACCAGCGTCAACGGCCGGGCGAAATCTTTTTGCGTCAAATAGCGGGTAAATTCAGGGTAACGCAGCAAGTTAAGGATGTTCTGCCCGTTATCGTCCGGCCAGCGTAACCCCAGCAACTGTTGGGCCAGCCCGTTACACCAAAAAATGGTCCCTTCTTCGGTAGTCAGCACTACCGCATCGGGCAGTGATTCCGCGCCGCTGCGAAAGCGTTTGATTAAATTGCCTAATTCTTTACGGCGTTTTTTATTACGCAGCTGCATTTGATGAAGACCGTATAACAACGGATCCCAGCTCCCGCGACCAGGGGGCGGTGTCATACTGCGATCAACCCACAACCACCACGACAAACGAAGCAAATTCCAGAAATGCCAAACCAGCAGTCCTGTGACCGCCAGTAATAAAAACCAGGGTAAATAGCCAAAAATAAGGCCCAAGATGACAGCAGGTAAGCAACAGAGCAGCAGCTCCATCACCAACCTTTTCCATGACAGCCGTTCCAGCACGCGTCACTCTCCTGATAAGGAACTAAAAGCGGGTTGAGAACCGATAACCCGTACCGCGTACTGTTTGTACCATTCGATCATGCCCGCTATGTTCGAGCGCTTTACGCAACCGCCTGATATGTACGTCCACTGTTCTGTCTTCGACATACACATTGGTGCCCCATACATGGTTAAGCAACTGTTCACGGCTATATACCCGTTCCGGATGCGTCATAAAGAAGTGTAATAACTTAAATTCAGTTGGCCCCATGTCCAGCGGGTTTTCACCGGTCATCACGCGATGTGATGAAGGGTCAAGGCTCAGCCCGTGCATCTCAATAACCTCTTCCACCGCCATCGGAGAGATTCGGCGCATCACAGCTTTAATGCGTGCCACCAGCTCCTTCGGTGAAAACGGCTTGGTAATATAGTCATCGGCACCAACTTCCAGGCCACGCACGCGATCTTCTTCTTCACCTCGTGCTGTCAGCATCATTACCGGGATTTCCCGCGTCAATGCTTCACGCTTCAGGTGCTTGATAAACTGAATACCCGAGCCGCCTGGCAACATCCAGTCCAGTAAAATCAGGTCCGGGAAGGGTTCGATAAGCAGATTCACTGCACTGTCATAATCTTCCGCTTCTACAGGCTGAAAACCGTTTTGCTCAAGCACAAAGCTCACCATTTCACGGATTGGAGCTTCATCTTCTACGACTAAAATACGCTTCGCCATGATTCGCCCTGCTCAAGGAATAATTATAGTTGTTTCAATGCGGCGCCATTATGCGTCAGATTTATGACAGATTTATGAAAAACATGACTGTTTAGTGACTCATCAATTTGATTTATGACACAGAGACCTATGCCGTTTTCCGCCTCGCCCCCTTATAATCGAGGCCTCGCTTTTAAGCCACCGGACAGGTTATGCGCATAATTCACACATCAGACTGGCACCTTGGTCAAAATTTTTATACCAAAAGCCGCGGGCCGGAGCATCAGGCTTTTCTTGAATGGCTGCTGAAAGCTGCCGTTGAACATGATGTGGATGCAATAATCGTCGCGGGCGATATTTTTGATACTGGCTCGCCACCAAGCTATGCGCGAGAACTGTATAACCGCTTTGTGGTGCAACTCCAGTCTACCGGCTGCTCACTGGTGGTGCTCGCCGGTAACCATGACTCAGTTGCCACATTGAACGAGTCCCGTGAACTGATGGCGTGTCTTAACACTTATGTCGTCGCCAGCGCACGCCACGATACCAGCCAGCAGGCAATTGTACTGAATACGAAAGATGGCGCGCCTGGTGCTATTCTCTGCCCTATTCCCTTTCTGCGGCCACGCGATATTCAAAACAGTCTGGCGGGTTTATCCGGCCATGAAAAGCAGCGTTCATTAATGGAAGCGATCGGTGAACATTATCAGCAGTGTTTTAGCGCCGCTTGCGTTCTGCGCGCTGACGCGCAGTTGCCAATTATCGCCACCGGGCATTTAACCACCGTCGGCGTGACGAAAAGTGACGCCGTGCGAGACATCTATATTGGCACACTCGACGCTTTCCCGGCGCAGCATTTCCCGGATGCCGATTACATTGCCCTGGGCCATATTCACCGTGCGCAATTAATTGGTGGCACCGAGCATATCCGCTACAGCGGCTCACCAATACCGTTAAGTTTTGACGAAACCGGTAAGACTAAAAGTGTTTATCTGGTTGAATTTTCAGAAGGTAAACTTCATGAAGTCACCCCACTTACGGTACCAGTTAGCCAGCCGCTGGCGGTGATCAAAGGTTCGCTGAACGAAATTGAACAGCAGCTTGAACAATGGCGCGATGCACCGACAGAACCCAAAGTGTGGCTGGATATTGAAATCGCCACCGATGAATATCTGCATGATATGCAGCGCCATATTCAACAGCTAACCGAAACGCTACCTGTTGAAGTGGTTTTGCTGCGCCGTAGCCGTGAGCAGCGCGAGCGTGTTATTGCTCAACAACATAAAGAAACCCTAAGTGAATTGACGGTTGAAGAGGTTTTTGAACGCCGCCTGGTTCAGGAAGAAACCACTGAAGAACGCGCAAAACGCCTGCGCACTCTGTTTGCCCAAACGGTCGCCAGCCTGCATGACGCGGAGGAACAAGCATGAAAATCCTCAGTCTGCGATTGAAAAACCTCAACTCCCTGAAAGGGGAATGGAAAATTGATTTCACCCGCGAGCCTTTCGCCAGCAATGGTTTGTTTGCCATCACCGGGCCAACAGGAGCGGGTAAAACTACGCTACTTGATGCTGTCTGCCTCGCGCTTTATCACAAAACGCCACGTCTCAACACGGTCTCGCAATCGCAGAATGACCTGATGACCCGCGACACTGCCGAGTGTCTGGCGGAAGTGGAATTTGAAGTAAAAGGTGTTGCCTACCGCGCATTCTGGAGCCAGAACCGGGCGCGTAATGCGGCCAACGGCAATCTGCAAGCCCCGCGCGTTGAGCTGGCTGAAGTAGAAAGCGGCAAGATCATCGCCGATAAAGTGAAAGATAAGCTCGATATCACCGCCAAATTGACCGGACTCGATTACGACCGCTTCACCCGCTCCATGATGCTTTCTCAGGGGCAGTTTGCGGCGTTTTTAAATGCCGACGCCAATGACCGTGCCTCATTGCTTGAAGAACTCACCGGTACTGAAATTTACGGTACAGTTTCTGCGGCGGTGTTCGAAAATCATAAAAATGTACGCAGCCAATTAGAGAACCTGCAAGCGCAGGCAGCAGGTGTAGCACTTCTGGATGAATCCCAGCGCCAGCAGCTTTCAGAGAGTTTGCAGGCACTTACTACAGAAGAAAAAAACCGCCTGGCTGAACAGCAGACACTTCAGCAACACCAGCAATGGCTCAGCCAACTCGACCTGTTGACTCAAAAACATTCGCATGCGGGAACGGCACTGAATGCGGCAACTCGCGCAATCGAAGAAGCAGTGCCGCTTCTCGAAAAACTAACACGAGCCCAGCCCGCAGAAAAACTGCGCCCTGACTGGCAACGCTTGCAGGAATTACAGGCCACGCTGCAAAACACCCGCGTACAAAGCGAAGAAGTGAATACTCGCTTACATCAAGCGACAGTGCGACGCCAGCAGACCCGGCAGGCCGCCGCAAGCCAGGCAGCAAAACTGGCGCATGAAAACAGCGAGCTGCAAGCCTGGCTGAAAACGCATGACAGGTACCGCCTGTGGGGCGCTGAACTTGCAGGCTGGCGCATGGCATTCAATCAACAACAACGCGATGCCAGCCAGCTACAGACCTTGCAGCGTGATATTGAAACTAGCCAGAAAAAGCTGGAACTGCTGCCAGCCGTTGAGCTTACGCTCACTGCTGATGAAGTGAGTACTCATTTACAAGCAACGATTACCGCGCGCCCTTTGCGCCAGCAGCTTGCTGCTTTACAGCCGCAACTTGCCTCACTTCACAAGCGAAAAATCCAGCAGCAACAAGATATTACTGCACTTGAAAAACAGATCACTCAAGGCGATGTCGAGCTGGCACTCAAACGCCAGCAATACAAAGAGCGCCGCCAGCATGAAAGTGACCTGGAAAAAGTATGCGAACTGGAAATGCGCATTGTCAGTCTCGAAGCTGAACGCGCCCATTTGCAACCCGATCAACCTTGCCCGCTGTGTGGTTCCACGCAGCATCCGGCAGTGGCGGATTATCAGGCCATACAGCCAGGAGAAAATCAGCAGCGTCTGACGGCACTAAAACGTGAAGTTGCCAGCCTTGCGGAAGCTGGTTTTGCGATGAAAGGCCAACTCGACACGTTGCGTTCACAGCGCGAAAACCTGGTTGTCGCCATCAAAACGCTTGATGAAGAAGAGAAGGCATTACGTCTACGCTGGCAGCAACTGTGCGCCAGCCTGCAACTGGCGCTGAAGCCCGAGGACGACCTCCAGCAGTGGCTGGAAAGCGAAGAAAAACGCGAGCAGCAGCTGCATCAACTCAGCCAACGGATCGTGCTGGAGGAGCAACTCGCTCGGACGCGTCTGCAACACAGCAAACTAGCGGCAGAGGCCGCGGCACAACGAGAAACACTCAATAGCGTGCTCGAAAATGCTGGCCTACAACATCCCGCTCACGGTGAAGAACATAGCTGGCTGGAACAGCGCCAACAGGAATCCCAAAACTGGCAACAGCGCAATGAACAACTTCCACGTTTACAACAGCAACTAAACGCCCTGGAAAACCTACTCAATGCGCTGATTGATGATGGCACCACGCCTGCTCCGCTATCCGAAAGCGAACAAATTTCAGCGTTGCAAAACTGGCATAACTTGCACAGCGACTGTATTGCGCTGGAGAGCCAGTGGAAGACGCTGCAACAGCAGTTGCAACAGGAAGAAGCCCGCGTGGGTCAGGCAAATGAGCAGTTCCTGTCCGCCCTTGCCGCTAGCCAGTTCGCCGATGCACCGTCATTCCAGGCCGCATTACTCGATGAAAGTGAACGCCAGCAACTTGAGCAGAAAAAACAGCATCTTGAGCAACAGCATCAGCAGCAAACCATTCTTTGCCAGCAAGCTGAGAAAGCGCTCACTGACCATAAAGCGGCTCGCCCAACTACGCTTGCTGACGATGCAGAACTGAGTTTGCTGGACGCACAATTAACGCTGTGTAATCAGCAACTGCGCGAGAACACCACGCAACAAGGACAGATTCAGCAACAGCTTCGCCATGACGCAGAAAATCGCCTACGCCAGCAAGGGCTGATGCAGTCCATCGTCGAGTGCCAGCAGCAAGTTGAAGACTGGGGCTATCTCAATGCGTTAATTGGTTCGAAGGAAGGCGATAAATTCCGTAAGTTTGCCCAGGGACTAACGCTCGATAATCTGGTGTGGTTGGCGAACAACCAGCTAAACCGTTTGCATGGGCGTTATTTGTTACAACGCAAAGATAGCGAAGCGCTGGAATTGCAAGTGGTCGATACATGGCAGGCCGATGCGGTGCGCGACACTCGCACGCTTTCAGGTGGTGAGAGTTTCCTGGTCAGCCTGGCGCTGGCGCTGGCGTTATCCGACCTGGTGAGCCACAAAACCCGCATCGACTCGCTGTTCCTTGATGAAGGCTTTGGCACGCTGGACGCAGAGACACTGGACACCGCGCTGGATGCGTTAGATACGCTCAATGCCAGCGGCAAAACCATCGGCGTGATAAGCCACGTTGAGGCAATGAAAGAACGTATTCCGGTACAGATTAAGGTGAAGAAGATCAACGGATTGGGTGTGAGCCGCCTGGCTAAGGAGTTTGCTGTCGAGTAATTTTATCGGATGACGCTGCGCTTATCCGACCTACATGTGAGATCTCGTAGGGCAGATAAGCGTAGCGTCATCCGCCAGCTTTTACTTCTCCAGCGGCCACAACCATGCGGCACCGCGCACACCGCTGGAATCGCCGTGCACTGCTTTGCGGATTGGAGTTTCGCATTCGCCACCAAACACCCACGGTTTCACCAACTGTGGCACCGTTTTGTACAAGCGTTCGTTGTTGCTCATGCCGCCGCCTAACACGATCACCTCAGGATCGAGAATATTGACGATGTGTGCCAAAGATTTTGCGAGGCGCATTTCATAGCGTGAGATCGCCAGTTCAGCGATCGGATCTTGTTGATCCACCAGATGCATAATCTCATTGCCTTTCAATGAGTTCCCGCTCAGGCGATGGTAGTCGGTGCCGAAACCAGTACCGGAAATAAAGGTTTCGATGCAACCTTGTTTTCCGCAGTAGCAAGGCACTTCTT
Source organism: Buttiauxella sp. S19-1 (assembly GCF_022134725.1). Taxonomy (NCBI): domain Bacteria; kingdom Pseudomonadati; phylum Pseudomonadota; class Gammaproteobacteria; order Enterobacterales; family Enterobacteriaceae; genus Buttiauxella; species Buttiauxella sp. S19-1. Next base: position 67,242 of record NZ_JAHWLU010000004.1, on the reverse strand, counting down.
CACGAAAACGGAGTTCGTCTTCGTCCATCCACGGTAATGGGTTATGGCCCCACTCGCCCGCCGTGCCGTTGCCGCCGATCAGGCTGCGGCCATTAATGGCCACGCCTGCACCACATCCTGTACCAATAATCACGGCAAAAACCATCGCCGCACCAGCCGCCGCTCCGTCGATAGCTTCCGAAACCGCCAGGCAGTTGGCATCGTTTGCCAAACGCACTTCGCGCTGGAGCGCATCGCACAAATCTTTATCAAAAGGCTGCCCGTTAAGCCAGGTGGAGTTCGCATTTTTGACCACGCGGGTATAGGGTGAAATCGAACCTGGAATACCCATTCCGACCGTTCCCTTCTCCCCGGTTGCTTCTTCAGCCAGACGCACGAGTTCAACAATAGTTGCGATGGTTTGCTGATAATCATTTTTTGGTGTTGGCAGGCGATGACGAAAAAGTTGCTTTCCGTCGTTCGCCAGAGCGATCACCTCTGTTTTTGTCCCACCCAGGTCGATACCAATGCGCACAGCAACCCCCTCATTTGATTAGTATTATCAATAGAATAGAAGTGTTACGCCGTAAAGACAATGAAACACAGCGCCTGATTCGTTATCATGCCCGCTGCGTTTAACTGACAGTCCGGGAAAAAATCATGCTGTGGTTCAAAAATTTAATGGTTTACCGTTTAAGCCGTGACATCACGCTTTCAGCGGATGACATGGAAAAGCAGTTGGCCGCATTTACTTTTACCCCATGCGGTAGCCAGGACATGGCCAAGACCGGTTGGGTATCGCCAATGGGCTCACACAGCGATTCATTAACCCATGTCGCCAATGGGCAAATTGTGATTTGCGCCCGTAAAGAAGAAAAAATTCTCCCGGCTCCAGTGATTAAACAAGAGCTGGAAGCAAAAATCAGCAGGCTCGAAGCCGAACAAGCTCGCAAGCTGAAAAAGACCGAGAAAGATTCTCTAAAAGATGAAGTGCTGCACTCTTTGCTGCCACGCGCGTTCAGCCGTTTTAACCAAACGATGATGTGGATCGATACCGTAAACGGTTTGATCATGGTTGATTGTGCCAGCGCCAAGAAAGCTGAAGATACGTTGGCGCTGCTGCGTAAAAGCCTCGGTTCGCTACCGGTTGTCCCGTTGGCACTGGAAAACCCAATTGAACTGACGCTGACTGAGTGGGTGCGCTCCGGCGATGTTCCTCCAGGCTTTGCGCTGATGGATGAAGCCGAGCTGAAAGCCATTCTCGAAGGTGGTGGGGTGATCCGCTGTAAGCAGCAGGATCTGGTGTGCGATGAAATTGCTGCGCATATCGAAGCCGATAAAGTGGTGACGAAATTAGCTCTGGACTGGCAAGAACGTATTCAGTTCCTGGTTGCCGATGATGGTTCAATTAAGCGTCTGAAGTTTGCCGATACGCTGCGCGACCAAAACGAGGATATTGACCGTGAAGATTTCGGTGCTCGTTTTGATGCAGATTTTATTCTGATGACGGGTGAACTGGCGGCGTTGATTAAGAACCTGGTGGAAGCGTTAGGCGGCGAAGCTCAGCGCTAAAATCTGTTCCCTCTTCCCGACGGGAAGAGGGAAATAAAGACATTATTTATCAGCCAGATAACGGCAAAGATAAGAGGTCGGTTCAGCAACTTGTAAATGGAATTCGCTGTGTCCAGGAACATGGAACACGGTGCCCGCCGCATAGGTTTTCCACTCGGTTTCACCCGGCAGTAACACGTGCAATGCCCCACTAATCACTGTCATTTCTTCTGGTTGGGCGGTCCCGAAAGTGTATTCACCTTCAACCATCACCCCAACACTTGCGCGGCCAGTGCTGCTGCTGGTAAACCCAATAGATTTCACTTTACCGGAAAAGTACTCATTACTTTGAAGCATAACCAGGCCCTTTTTAAAATAGTTGAAAAAACAATATAGAGGGGAACGGAAGAGCCTGTCACGCAAATTATTGACCGTTGTTATGCGAGCAACTCTGACGCTAAGCGCGCAATTAACACGTTCGATAACAATACCGGAACATCGAGTGATTTTTGCAACAAATCACGATGTTTTTGGTGGAAACCCAGACAGTCCAGAACCAGCACATCCGCACCATCTTTAACCAGTTTCTTTCCGGCTTCGATTAAATCCTGCTCGCTTCCATGAATGGGATTCGCCAATTCATACAGCGGCTCGTTTTCCAACAACTGCCATTTTTTATTCTGAAATTTCAGCAATTCAGGAACGGGGATGATGATACCGACTTGATGCCCATCGACAATTGAGGCCACCAGCGGTGGGATAATACGTTCTGGCTCGAGCAAAATACCGTTACGCACGGAGAGATTCGATAAGCGGTGGGTGCTCATCAGCAAAATGACATCGAAGCCCTGATTATCCAGCACTTCAATCACACTCTGCAGCGCCTTCTCAACTTTTTGTTTATCGACATAAACCAGCACGTTGCCGGATAAAAGCGTCAGAAGTGGTTCATTTCCCGGTGTAGGGGCGTATTCAGCCATCACTTCATCGTGAGAGAGGTGGCCCAGTAAACTGAGGTGTTTGATTCTCTCTTCAGAGATGTGATCTGTCAGTAACGGCAGTATTTCACTGACCGGGACGACGCCGATGGTAATAATTGCCAATGTTTGTTTCATGTTCGTTCCGCCCTTGTCCCATATCAGCCCCTCAATGCTGCGCTGGTACCAATCCTTACAAATGATACTCTGCTGAAGGTCGCTCAATAATTAACCACAAAGCGTAGCAGCATATTTGCAGAGCACCTGCCGGAATATTCAACGAAACGTCAACGACATTGATACAACATCATGGTAATGAATATTTAACAAATGAATTGAGCAAAAGATGTGATTAATCACCAGGTCAATGAATTCACTTAAAAGATGAGGGGATTCTGGCGTCCTTGCCGGGATGTTACGTCTTTTGCGGATCTTCATAACGCTGTTTAGCATCCAGCGCTTCTTGTTCGCTTTCGTGCTCACTAATCAGCGTATCAGGATGGGGATGATCGGCTCGAAGTTGATACCAGGTCACAGTTTTATCTGTCGCACCTTTTTCAACGGCAACTATACGCGCTTCCCGGGGGTATGGAGGATTGCTCGCCATCGCTCTTCCTTTGGAGATGAATGAGCGTTAAGTATAGACAAAAATCAGCTGGCTCGAGCCGTATGCAGTACCGCCAACACCGCTTCAACAATTTCCGCAGGCGGACGAGTGGCATCAACGACATGGTGTGCAGCCTGGTTGTAAAGCGCTTCTCGCGCGGCGAGAACCTCAACGATTTCATCCGTAATAGGTCTGCCAGTGAGCGTTGGACGCTGTCCTTCTTCCGGGAAAGCTTCTAAACGTGATGCCAGGATTTGCGCAGGAGCTCGCAAATAAATGACGACACCATGCTCACGCATAAACTGACGGTTACTTTCGGCCAGAACCATGCCGCCGCCGGTGGCAATAACCGTACCGGGAGCAGTAACACTTTGCAGCGCACCTGATTCACGACGACGAAAACCTTCCCAGCCCTCTTTTGCCACAATATCGGCAACGCTCATTTTGGTGTTGTCTAAAAGGTAATGGTCGGTATCGACAAAGTTACAGCCCAATGCCTGCGCTAATGCAACACCGACGGTTGTTTTGCCACAACCTCGTGCGCCGACTAAATAAATGGGTTGAGTCATCAGTGGCTAATCCTCAGCAGTACGCCAGAGTTGGTAAAAATCTGAGTAGGTAAAAATCCAGAGACTGATGACAAACTTCTTCGTAGGTCGGATAAGCGCAGCGTCATCCGACACAACTGGCGTAAATGGTGGATGACGCTAACGCTTATCCACCCTACAAAACACATTTATCACCCTTTGTCAGCAATCTGAATCTATAACGTTTTTCGTTACGCGAATCATCATATCAGCAAGCTAGTACGCGGAATAGAATTACATCGGTTTTAGGCGCTTTTTGAACGGCTGGCAACCAGCAGCCACTTTTCCAGTTCGTTGGCAAACAGCTGGCGGTCACGCTGGTTGAGGCTGTCTGGCCCGCCAGTTTGTACACCACTGGATCGTAAAGTATCCATAAAATCGCGCATCGTCAGGCGTTCCCGGATAGTCGCTGGCGTGTACAGCTCTCCACGAGGGTTCAGTGCAATCGCACCTTTTTCCAGCACGTCAGCGGCCAGAGGAATATCTGCGGTGACGACTAAGTCGCCCTTTTCGCAGCGGCGCACAATTTCGTTATCAGCAACATCAAACCCGCTTGCCACTTGCAGGCTGCGGATATAACGCGATGGTGGAACTTTTAGCCCCTGGTTGGCAACCAGAGTTACCATCATTTGTGCGCGTTCCGCTGCACGAAACAGTACTTCTTTAATCACTTTTGGACACGCATCAGCATCCACCCAGATTTGCATGACGATTCCTGTGGGTCGGGGTTTATGGTGGCGATCTTGCCGTGCTTTTGCAGAATCGCAAACTTTATCTTTGCTTACGGTTAGCCGAAGCGGCGGAAATCACGTTAAGCTATGCTCATCGTACAACTCAGAAGATGGAGTGAGACTATGGATAAGAAGATTGGTTTTATTGGTTGCGGCAACATGGGGAAAGCCATCCTTGGTGGTCTGATAGCCAGTGGACAGGTGCTTCCTGGTAATATCTGGGTCTACACACCTTCGCCCGATAAAGTGCAAGAGTTGCACGATCAATATGGTATTAATGCGGCAGAAAGTGCGCAAGAAGTGGCACAAATTGCAGATATTGTTTTCGGTGCCGTGAAACCAAATGTCATGCTAAAAGTGCTGAGTGAAGTCAATTCCAGCCTGAATAAAGACTCGGTGGTGATTTCCATTGCTGCGGGCGTAACGCTGGATTCTCTGGCTAAAGCACTGGGCCACGATCGCAAAATTATTCGCGCCATGCCCAATACCCCAGCGTTAGTGAATGCGGGTATGACGTCCATCACGCCAAACGCGCTGGCTACTCCCGAAGATATTGCCGATGCGGTTAACATTTTCCGCAGCTTCGGGCTTGCCGAAGTGGTGTCTGAAACCATGATCCATCCGGTTGTGGGGGTTAGCGGCTCTGCACCAGCGTATGTGTTTATGTTTATCGAAGCCATGGCTGATGCCGCTGTGTTAGGGGGGATGCCGCGCAAACAGGCCTATCAATTTGCTGCGCAGGCCGTCATGGGCTCAGCCAAAATGGTACTGGAAACGGGTAAACATCCTGGTGAGTTAAAGGATATGGTGTGCTCGCCAGGCGGCACCACTATTGAAGCCGTGAAGGTTCTGGAAGAAAAAGGGTTCAGAGCTGCAGTGATGGAAGCCATGGTGAAATGTATGGCGAAATCAGAACACTTGGGCAAATCATAATTTTGTTACCCTCTCCTGTTTCCGGGAGGGGGTTTTAAGCTGCAATATCGGCCACTTCAGTACGGCTGCGCCCCAGGTTTTTAGCTTTATACAACGCAACATCTGCCGCTTTTAACCATTCGCGATAGCTCACCATGCTGTGATCAAACTCTGCCACACCGACACTGATACGCAGTGAGATATGCGGTGCATGCGGTAAACGAAACTCATCAAGATAGTCACGTACACGAGCCATGGCCTGTATCGCGCTATCTTGCGCCGTGCCTGACATAATCACGCCAAATTCGTCACCGCCGAAGCGTCCGACAACATCTGTAATGCGCAAAGTGAGCTGCAAATGCTCTGTAATGGCCAGAATCGCCTCATCACCTACATCATGGCCGCATGAATCATTAATTGATTTAAAGTGGTCAATATCAATCAAAATCAAGGTGGCACTGCGATGATAGCGCTGGCAGTTGTCATATTCACCGTGCAGCAGATGTTCCCAGTGACGACGGTTATATACGCCGGTCATGCCATCACGAGTACTCATGTGCATTAAGCGCCGTTTATGCTCGGAAAGTTTTAGCGCGGTTCGGTAACTGACCAGCCCAAAGTAAGTCGGGTAAATCAACAAAAACGGCAAGCAAATCCAGACCTGAGATGGCATGGTTTCTAGATTAAGGGGTATTAGGAACATACCTAGCGTCAACAGGCAACTCAGCACTATAAAGCCCAAGCCGTTGAAGAACAGTTTCAATCCACCGCAACCGACATTGTTCATGCATATCATCGCGAGGATTAATGCTGATGGGAGTGCATTCATTCCCATCACCCCAATCCATACGCCGCCCATTAACGAATCAATCATTAAATTACGGGTTTCTGCCCGGGCTGGGTCAGGTGCGCGATCGGCCATTTGCCATGCTAAGTGCGGCCAGATATAGCCATAGGCGATAAGTAACAACCACCACCACCCCGATACTGGCTGCATCACCAATACCGAGGCGACACAGAAAAAACCGGTCCCTAACCCAATAGTTCTCGGTATGTAAAGGCGGCGGGCAAACCGCCTTCCCGAACGATGTCGATCCTCATCGAGGTATGTTGAACCGTCCATAAGCCCCCCAGGAATCCATCTACCAGAATTGTGATCATTAATCATGATATTTAGGAATATTCTGAAACATTTGCCGTAATTATAGAAAGCATGCTTTGGGGGAAAGTATGATTTTTAGGGTGAGCCAGCGGAGCGTCTCACCCATTTAGCTTATTTAGGCTGTTTTTTCAGGCAATTATCCATGAAGGTTTTTCGCACATCACCGGATAAGGTTTGTCGCCCCGCTTGCGCATTACACTCTTTCATCTTCTGTTGTTGCGGGGTCAGGCTTTTATCTGCGGGGGGCGACTCGCTATTTTTTAAGCAGTTGCTCATGTAGGTTTTGCGTTCATCCCCTTTTAAGATTTGTGCAGTGGCTTTTTGATTACACGTCGTCATACGCTGTTGCTGCGGCGTCAGCGCTTTGTCTGCCGCCCCCGCAGAGCCAACAATACCTGCCAATAAAGCGAACATTAATACCGTTTTCATAGCACCACCCTTTTTAATGTGATGCTTTAATTTTGGTCTGTAGAGTGCGAAAAGGCGAACTGCCGGACGCAGGTATTCTGCCGCTTCGTCCGTTATCGAAACTCAGCTGTGAGGAATAATGGAGAAATAAAAACGATGAGTACAACTTAATTACCCTTATTAACTATTAAGGGTATTAATAATAAAAAACCAGACAGAAAAAAGAGTAATACCGAAATTCAAACTGATGGGCGATTCAGAAGTCGGATTAAATATTTCTTCAATAGATCAGTGTCATAAGATGTGACTGTATCACTGGGTTTGACATTGGCTAAAGAGTCTTCAATGCTAGATGTTATTGCCTGCTGATCCTGGTGCCCCATGCGGTGGAGAATGGCAGTAACGACTATTTCAAGGGCTTCTATCTGTGCAACAAACTCTTTTGACTCTTCTTCTTTTTCGGCGAGTCTGGTCAGTAACTCAGAAATGAGGTTTCTCATCATAATTATCCCAAAGGATTTGAAACCTGACGTTATCATTCTGTTTTCATGTTGCCTAGAGGGAGTAGCGACTATTTTTATATGGATTAACAAATTTGTGTTGGAGCGCAAAAACATTTTATAGATGACAACTTAAAAATATCACCATGCAGTTATTTCAGATCTAAAATTAACAACATAGTTTGTGGTTGATGTAATTTTGGTTGGTTTTTGTCCCTTTTAAAAGGGGTAATACCTTGCAGAAACTTTAAAGATTAAGGCAGCATCTGATTTCGCATGGTATCTTGCTGCCTTTTACGCCTTAACATCACGGCCAACTGCCATACATTAAGTAACACCACCAACGCCGTAGCAATAAATACCCAGCGATACCCCGCCATGGCAGATACACCCGCACCAATTAAGGGGCCAATCACATTCCCCAGATACATAAACGACTGGTTATATCCAAAAATCCGCCCGGTCACCTGGTCACTGCAATACTTCACTAACAACGTTTGAACCGCTGGTAGCATCGCGCCATCGGCAAAGCCCAGTAAAAAACGTAATACGGCTAATTGCATAGGCGAGGTCACCCATGACATAGCAAAAAATAATAGGACTGAAATAATCAACGTTGCCATTAATACACGGGCAGTGCCAATTCTGTCACCCAACTTACCTAATCGTGGGGCCGAAATAAGAGCCGAGATACCGGGAACCGCCGCAATAAAACCACTGATAAAAGCGATATTGTTACTTTCAGGAGAAAGCTGTTTGATAAACAGAGTGAGTATTGGTCCCACCGAACCATTACAAAGCTGAATGACCATGGTGGTGACAAACAAACTCATCATTAATTTAGGATAAGGAAGTGAAGCAAACACGGCTTTGCCTGACAAACGGTCGGATTTACTTATTACAGGTCGTGCACCTTCTTTAATCAGGAATAATGTCACTAAAAAACTGACCATTAACAACGCCGCGGTGACATAAAAGACCATTCTTAAACCAAGGGTATCGGCCATATATCCACCCAATAATGGGCCAACAATAACCCCACTAATTTGCGCGGTTGAAAGAGTACTTAATGCCCAGCCGCTACGTTCCCGAGGAACTTGAGAGGCCACTAACGCCATCGCATTGGGGATATAGCCAGAGGTGAGCCCCATGATGGCGCGTAGAATAAAAAGTTGCCAGACGTTGGTGGCAAACGCCTGTAATAAAATGGCGACAGCCATCCCCAGTGATGCCCGCAGCAGCATTAATTTCCGCCCCTTGCGATCGGCAAGACTACCCCACATTGGCGATACAATAGCGGAAACCAGAAACGTCACGCTGAAGGTCAGCCCTGACCACATAGACAATGCTTGATGGGACGTTACGCCGAGTTGTTCAACATACAGCGGCAAAAACGGCAGAATTTGGCTAATGGCTAATCCGGTAAAAAAACACCCGAACCATACCGAGATAATATTGACCTTCCAGGATTCCATACCGTGCACATTTTATAAGTGAGATAAAAAAGAATAGCGAAGAATGTGAACTTTATCATACAAATTGATTTTATCGAGCCGAGTTGTTGCCCGGTATTTTCACTGCCAAGCCCTAATAACATGCAATATTGATTACGTAATAATCATTATAGAAATTGCGTTGTTTTAAGCTGCAGGAAGCACATGAATCCTCGCAATGAGCGTGGTATGTTGTCCGCCTTTGCACAGTTTAAGGATGGGTTTAGGCATGGCAAAACTGCGGGTGGGTATCGTGTTTGGTGGCAAGTCAGCAGAACACGAAGTGTCGCTGCAGTCAGCGAAAAATATTGTCGACGCCATTGATAAATCAAAGTTTGAAGTGGTGTTGCTGGGAATTGATAAACAAGGCCAGTGGCATGTCAATGATGCGTCGAACTATCTGTTAAACGCAGAAAATCCGGCATTGATCGCCCTGAATCGCTCCGGAACAAATGTCGCCGTGGTGCCTGGTCAAACCCAGAACCAACTGATTGAATCCTCCTCTGCGCAGTTTTTAGCCCCGGTGGATGTGATTTTCCCAATCGTTCATGGAACGCTGGGCGAAGATGGCTCCCTGCAAGGGATGCTGCGCATGGCTAACTTACCGTTTGTCGGTTCTGGTGTGTTGGGTTCCGCCGTAAGCATGGATAAAGACGTGACGAAACGTCTGCTGCGAGATGCCGGGCTGAACATCGCTCCGTTTATCACACTGACCCGAGCGAACCGTAACAAAACTAGCTTTGCCGAAATCCAGGCTAAACTCGGCCTGCCGCTGTTTATTAAACCTGCTAATCAGGGTTCATCCGTCGGTGTCAGTAAAGTCAGCTCCGCTGAGCAGTACGAAACGGCAGTGGCATTAGCTTTCGAATTTGATAGTAAAGTCGTGGTGGAAACTGGTATTAAAGGCCGCGAGATTGAATGTGCGGTGTTGGGTAACGATGAACCACGAGCCAGCACTTGCGGTGAAGTGGTTGTTAACAGCGATTTCTACTCTTACGACACCAAATATATTGATGATAAAGGCGCGCAAGTTGTGGTACCTGCGGCGATCGAGGCTGATATCAACGATAAAATCCGTGAAATTGCGGTACGTGCTTATCAGACGTTGGAATGCAGTGGGATGGCGCGGGTGGATGTGTTCCTGACCGCTGATAATGAAGTTATTATCAATGAGATCAACACGCTGCCTGGCTTTACCAACATCAGCATGTATCCAAAACTCTGGCAAGCAAGCGGCTTAGATTACCAAACGTTGATTACGCGTTTGATTGAGTTGGCTCTTGAGCGCCACCAGCAAGATAGCGCTCTGAAAAGTTCGATTACAGCTTAAGTTCTACTCTTTCGCTGCCGCCGGTTCTTCTGGTTCTGGACGGCGGCGAATGATCAACCCAGCCAACCAGAAGCAAATTACCCACGTCACCAACCCGACTGCATAGTTCTGCCAGCCTTCGGTTTTAAATCCCAGCAAGCCAATCACACCATTCAAAATAAAGATCATGCCAATCGCTACGGCGTAATAGTGCCAGTCACGGCGCATTTTTAAAGACAATGTTTTCGCAGACATGGTGCAACCCGTCAGGACAAAAAAGAGGACTTATTGTGGCATAGCCTGCGGCGATAAACCGCACGTTGATGCGGGCTAAACAGCATAATGTTACGAAAATTTCACCTAAGTTACGAATATGTGATCTCAGACATATAATCGCAAACCAGGACTATTCCGCCCCCTAAATTACCAACAATCTGATATTGACAAACAATATGACCTGCCAAACTCAGCGCAATTGATTTATCGGGCCAATGCCTGAATCGTTTTACTGTTGCATGGGAGGTCGTGATGACTGATATAAGTTTGTCGAAACAGGTTGTTCCGGTAGGCCTTGTTTCAACAACGAAAACAGAGAGATCTACCCGGAGTAATCTGGCTTATGCCGCATTCATTTTGTTCTGCTTCTGGGTGGGGGCGCAAATCCTGAGTTTGATGGTTCACGCCCCTGGCGTACTTGAACATCTCGCCCAGGGTAATGATGCCTCGCGCCCGCGCATTGAAATGGGTTTTGCAGTTAGCACTGTTTTTGGTCTGGTCCCCTTTCTTGCAGGCTGTGCATTAGTCGGAGTCATTTGCCTGGCGCTGAAATTCCATCAACGCCATTATTTTTAAACCTGTTTTGGCGGATAACATTTCGTTTATCCGCCTGCGAATTCCGACTTACAATTTCATACACGCAGCACGCCGCTCATCCACTCGCTTAGCAAACCAGGCTGTCGTCAAATTACGGGTGATTTTTGGACTTTCGAGCGTAATGCCTGGCAACATTTCTCGTGGCAACTTCTTACCGGTTTTCTTCTCCGCTATCGCATAAACCTGCTGATATAAATCAGTTTTCTCAAAGTCGATGCTGTCGCCTTTTTGCAGTGCACGGTGAATCTGGCTTTCACTCATATCAAGTGTTTTCGCCAGCTTCCTGACAGCCAGTTCGGTGTTGCCTGCTTTATCGGTGTTATACAAAATTAAGTCGCCATCCAGCGCCAGTTTGACACCGCTGGCCTTGCTGACGGCGCTCTGGAATGCGGCGTTGCGGCTGGCGTACCATCCGGCGTTGAAATCCGCAAAACGGTAGAGTGGTTTTGTGTAATTCGCTGGGTAATTCAGTAAATGATACGTGCCAAACCACAAGCCACCGCGACGCGTGAACACTTCCTGCCGCACGGTGCCTTCCATTTTCCATGGATAGCCGTTGGTGTGCTGTTCAGCAAAAGCGATACTCACCTGCATTGGGCCGCCGGTATGAACCGGGTTCAGATTGCCGAATAATTTCTGCCCCATCGGCACCATATCGATGAAATCATCAAAAATGGCGCTCAACTGCCCTTCCGTTTTCACGTTATCCAGACGTTCACTGTAACTCTTGCCATTCGGCGATTTGATTAACAGCGCGGTGTGAACCAGGAACACTGGAATATGCATTTTCTCGGCGCGACGGTCGATTTCCTTCCAGGCAATTTTATTCAGATTTGGCACGGTCGGGTCGGCAACCAGATTGGATTCTTGCTGCGCGACCGCCAAAACCGAGCAGATATTTTCCTCGCTTGGCGCAATATCCTGGCTCTTAAAAGTGCTCGCTAAATCTTTCGCCCAGTTGTTACGGTCTTTTACGCTAGCGGGGATTTTCTGCTTTACCACCGTTTCGACATCAACCGGCTTTGCGGTTTCTGAAACAGAAGGCGTGGTTTTAGTGGTACAACCCGCCAGCACCAAAATGGCACCGAGGCTGAGTGCGAAAAGTCCTTGTTGCCTGCTTAAAGTCACTATAGTCATAACGTTCCGTTGTAATTGTTTTGTAAGGCTGGATAAACAATAACAGTTCTGCAATCTGGCGTTTATCAGAGATTGGCTGATAAATGCCAGGGAGCATTCGGCGCGCTGACAAAAAGTGCGCTTATCTTGACACAAACTTGACAGTTAATTGCCTGGTCAGTAATTTCAACTGTAATTACTGACCAGGCAACTATCATGACGAACAATCCGGGTATTATCGATAACAAGCTTCATCTCGGTTTGCTTATCCACCTCGCGAACCAGTTTAAAGATCAGTTGATCAGCCAATATTTCTCTGGTGCGGATATCACCGCAGCGCAATTTAAGGTACTGATTAATATTTATAAAGGCGTGACCAGCCCTGTTGTCATCAGCAAAAACCTGGTGATGGATGCTGGCGCGATGAGCCGTATGGTTGGCCGCATGGTCAAGCGCGAACTGATTGTTCGCCATCCCAATCCACAAGATAAGCGCCAGGTGATTCTGGCTCTGACAGACAAGGGCCAGTTGATTTGCGATCGTTTTCAGAATGAAGCGCTCGCTTCAATTATTGCCTCTCTCACCGCACGCCTGACGCAGGATGAATCTCAACAACTGGTGGCATTAATTACCAAAATGCTGCCGGATGACATCACCGCGCCACATCGCTAACACCGTTTAAAGGCCAAAAGATGGAAACCACTCCAGAAGAACACGTTCAGCGATCCAGTAAGCGCAAACGTAATTTTATTATTTTTATCCTGATTCTTGTGCTGGCCGCCGCCGGCTGTCTCACATGGTATTTCTTGTATGCTCGTTTTTATGAGTCAACAGATGATGCCTACGTGAATGGTAATCAGGTCGCGCTAACCCCGCAAATTAACGGCACAGTGACTCAGGTCACCGCAGACGAAGGGGATTTCGTCGAGAAAGGTCAACCGCTGGTATTACTTGACCCAAGCGATACTCAGATTGCGCTACAACAAGCAGAAGCCAGCCTGGCAAACACCGTTCGCCAGGTGCGCGGTTTATACAGCACAGCGGATAATTACCGTGCGCAAGTCGCCGCTAAACAGGTCGCCCTGCAAACGGCTCAAAATGACTATGCGCGCCGCGAGAAAATATTCTCGACTGGTGCGATTGCCGCAGAAGACCTCGCGCATTATCGCGATGCCGTCACCAGCGCACAAAGCGATTTGGCTGCTGCACAACAAGCATTGCGTACCAACCTGGCGATGGTGGATGACACCGTTATCGAGAGCCATCCGGAAATCAAAACTGCTGTTGCAACACTTCGTCAGCGTTATCTGGATAACTCGCGTACCACTATTGTGGCTCCGGTAAGTGGCTATGTCGCCAAACGCGCCGTGCAATTGGGGATGCAGGTCACTTCTGGCACCACTTTGCTGGCCATCGTGCCGCTCAATGAAGTGTGGGTGGATGCTAACTTCAAAGAAAGCCAGATGAAAACCATGCGTCTGGGCCAGAAAGTGACGCTTAACGCCGATCTGTACGGTGATGATGTTGAATACCACGGAACGATTGAAAGCCTTGGGATTGGCACTGGCAGCGCGTTTTCGTTGTTGCCAGCGCAGAATGCCAGCGGTAACTGGATCAAAATCGTTCAGCGTCTGCCAGTACGTATCACGCTCGATGCACATGATATGCGCAAGCACCCGCTGCGCGTTGGGTTGTCGATGAATGCACGTGTGGATATTCGCAATGAAGAGGGTCACCTGCTGCCACAAAAAACTGTCAGCGCCCCTCGCTTTACCACTGATGTCTATCAAGACTCACTGGAAGCGGCAGACAAACTGGTGACGAAAATCCTTCATGACAACAGCAATGCGGTAGCGTCAAGCGCCCATTAAGAGAGAAGTTATGCAAGATAAGGCGGCGTATACGCCACCCAGTCTGCTGCTCGCGACGCTCGCACTGTCGCTGGCAACTTTCATGCAGGTGCTGGACTCAACCATTGCAAACGTCGCATTGCCGACGATTGCCGGCAATCTGGGTGTTAGTGCAGATCAAGGCACGTGGGTTATCACTTCGTTTGCAGTGTGTAACGCTATTGCTTTGCCGCTCACCGGTTGGTTTACCCGACGCTTTGGTCAACTGAAACTTTTTATCGGATCGGTGGTGATGTTTACCCTCACCTCATTCCTGTGCGGTTTTGCCCACAGTATGACCGAGCTGATAATCTTCCGCGCCATGCAGGGTTTTTTCGCCGGCCCCATGTTCCCGATGTGCCAGACACTGTTGTTGGTTATCTTCCCGCCGATGAAACGTGGGATGGCGTTGGCGCTGTTGTCGATGGTGACGGTCGTCGCTCCCATCGTTGGGCCAATTACCGGTGGCTGGATTACTGATAACTACTCCTGGCCATGGATTTTTTACATCAACGTGCCAATCGGCATTTTTGCCTCGATTGTAGTTTGGACACAGATGCGTGGGCGCGAAGAAACTACCACTACATCACCGATTGACTATATCGGCATCGGATTGCTGGTAATCGGTGTAGGGCTGTTACAAGTAGTGCTGGATAAGGGCAACGATCTTGATTGGTTCGCCTCACCAGAAATTATCATCATGTCGGTGATTTCGGCGATTGGTCTGGTGGCTTTTGTCATTTGGGAGTTGGGCGAGCGCCACCCCATTGTGAATTTGCGTCTGTTTAAAGAACGCAACTTTGCGATTGGTACCACGGCATTAATGCTGGGATATGCGGCTTTCTTCGCTATCAACATTATCCTGCCGCAGTGGCTGCAAACACAGATGGGCTACACCGCGATCTGGGCCGGACTTGCCGCGGCACCGATGGGTTTCTTGCCACTGTTACTGACGCCGATTGTTGGCCGTTATGCCAGCAAAGTGGATTTACGAATTCTGGCGTCAATGTCGTTCCTGATTATGGGCGCGTCCTGCTTGTTCCGCGCGCAGTTCAATACCAACGTAGATTTCCGCACTATTGCTGAGGTGCAGATGTTTATGGGTATCGGCGTGGCATTCTTCTTTATGCCGTTAACAACGATTGTGTTGTCGAATCTTCATGGTGCTGAAGTGGCGGAAGGTTCTGGCTTAGCCACGTTCTTCCGCGTATTGGGTGGTTCATTCGCTTCGTCACTGACAACCTGGATTTGGTCACGTCGTGAAGTTTTCCATCATGCCAATCTGACCGAAAGCGTGTCGATTTATAACCCGTCTGCGGTGGATTATCTGGATAAAATGGGTGGCGCGACGCAACAGCATCTGGCGTGGGTTGATAAAACTATCGAACAACAGGCCTACATGATGTCGACCATCGACTACTTCTGGATTTTGGGCTGGGGATTTATGGGGCTGATTGTGATTATCTGGTTCGCGCGACCGCCGTTTATCCGCTCTGGCGCACCTGGCGCTCCGGCTGCGGGGCATTAATAGAATCTGGCGGGTTTCCCCGCCAGACTTTTATTCTTAGACTGACTCACCTGCCGCTTCCACTGGAATATCCTGCAACGTGCGCTCAAAACTGCGCAGACGTTTGTAGATAGACATCAGTTCAACGAGTGTGGTCCACGAGCTAATCAAATACTGGAACGAGCCGCGAACCTGACCGAACACGTTGGTGATTTGCGTCATGAGTCCAAGAGTAATGGTCCCCGCAACAATCGATGGGAACAACAAGAACAGGCCAAACACGTTATCGACTTGCAGATACAGAATACGTGCAATGTTGAAGTACATGTAATGGAAGTACAGCCGGAAATAGTTTCTGCGCACGCCGTCAAATAGCTCTTTTATGGTTGGTGGAGACGCACGAGAAGCATCGTCCTCGCCATAGACGAGCTCTTTACGATAAGCCGCTTCGACACGCTGATTTTTGAACTCAAGACCGGGTAATTTAATCCCGACGACAGCCAATAATCCTGTACCAAGCAAGGACCAAATAATCGCAGCAATGACCAGCCCGTATGGGATGTGCCCGACTATCGGCAAATTTGGAACGTGAGCAGAAAGAGTGACCAGCACCGGCAGGAATGCAATTAACGTCATGATAGCGTTAATAAAACTGACGCCCATATCCTCCAGTGTGGAAGCAAAACGCATGGTGTCTTCCTGCACACGCTGCGCGGCACCTTCGATATTACGCAGTAACTGCCAGTTATCCATGTAGTATTCGTTCATCGCTGTGCGCCAACGGAATACATAGTGGCTGACAAAGAAATTGTTCATCACCCCGACAATGACTGCAATTAATGCAATTCCCAGGAACACGCCAACTTCATGATAGAACTGCTCAATCGTGACTTTATGAGGCGAACTGAGTGCCGTCTGGATTAGATCGTAGAATGGGGCATACCACGCATTCACTGCGACCCCGACTTCGACCAGGAACCAGGTCACGAAAATAATCAGCGAGGAGCCGAGAATCGACCAATATTGCCAACGGTGCGGGCTATAAATAAACCAGAAAACCGCAAACGCCCCCACACAAAGCGCGTAATAAGCGTAAAACACCAGATAGCCCATCGACCAAAAACGGGCGGCGCTGATAGGTACTTCCCCCGTCGCACCGGTAATACGCACTACCCAGTTGCCTCCGCCTGCCTGCCAGAAGACAACGGCGATCATCGCCCAAATAAAAGCCGACAGAAAAAACGCTGTCGGGCGTGGGAAAAACGATTTAAACATCTACAACACTCCTGAAAACAAACTCTTATTGTTATGACCATCACGACTCAATAAGGCTCACTGAATGTTGTATCAAGAGATGTCAGGTTTACTGCTTTACCACTGTTCGAGAATCTCCGCGGTAGATTTTACCCGCAGCGTGTTTCCCGGAATCGTAAAGTTACGCCAGACATCGTTGTAATGCTCGATCAACACTTCGGCAAGCGCAGCCGGACGATTTGCTGTTGTATGCGCGTCTGCAGCGACAGTCATGGCATAACCGCGACTGGCTCCGTTTTTAATAGTAGCGTCCACGCAATAATCCGTTGCACAACCGCATACCACAAATTCTTTTATTTGGTGGCGATTGAGGACTTCATCAAGCTCAGTACGGTAAAACGCATCGCACGCTGTTTTGGTAACATAAAGCGCATCAATGGGTTGTATTAACTCGGCTAAAAGATCAAACGCCGCAGTCCCCTGCTCCAACCCCTGTTCAGTATGTTGGATGAAAATGACTTTATCAGCGGCGTTAATCAGTTGGTTAATACGTGTCGTGCAGATGTCCCGGTTAATACGAGGGGCTTCAAAGACCCCATTCTGCATATCAATAACCATCAGTACACGTTGGGCAGGCATGATTGAGCTCTCATCAAACGAGGAATTGCGGAGCGTACCACATACCTGTTTTGGCTTTAAACTGTATAAAGTTTAGGCTCACCCTCTGGCCGTGTTTTGAATCGACGATGCAGCCATAAGTATTGCTCTGGCGCACGCATGATTTCGCGTTCGATCTTCCGGTTCACGTACTCCGCTGCGGCCTGTTCGTCATCTAATGGATAATCTTCAAACTCGGGCTCAATAACCAGTTGATAACCTGTTCCATCTTGCTTACGGATTAGCACGATGGTCAGAATCGCAGGTTTTGCCAGACGAGCAATGGTGTAAGTTCCGTTGGTTGTCGCAGCCTTTTGCACAGCAAAAAATGGCGCAAATGAACTGCCTTTCGGACCATAATCCTGATCGGGTGCGAACCATACAGCTTCGCCTGCTTTAAGAGCCTTCACCATGCCTTTCAGATTACGACGATCTAGCATCGCTTTATTGGAGCGAGAACGGCCGCGCGTTTGGATAAATTCCATCGCTTTATTGTTGTGTGGGCGGTACATCGCCATCATCGGACGGCAGAGCCCCATCACGCGGCCACCCAATTCCAGCGACATAAAATGCACACCGATAGCCATGACACCTTGCCCTTTATCACAAGCAGCAGTGATATGTTCAAGCCCACGCACTTCGAACCATTTGCGTACCCGTGCATCCGGCCAGAACCAGGCCATACCGGTTTCAATTAAACCCATTCCTAGCGACGAGAAATTCTGTACCACGATGGCGTCAACCTGCTCATCGGTGTAATGCGGGAAACATAATTTAAGGTTCTGGCGGGCAATGGAAACCCGTCGTTTGAGAAAACGCATGGATGCGCGACCAATGAAGTCGCCCATTTTCAGTAGCACAGGGTAAGGCAATTGCACCCACAACCACAAAATAGCCATACCAAACCAGGTCAGCCAGTAGCGAGGGTGGAGGAGTTCAGTTCGAAAGCGCGGTTTACTAGACATTATCAGCTTCTGTATGCGTAATGGGTGTGTATCGCATAAAGAAGTCACTCATTAGCGGTACAGCATAGTGCTCGTACTATGACGCCACTCGGCGGTAATAGTTGCAGCAGTGAAATCAAAGTGACTCCGATAATACGCATTTTCTGATCAAGCCATATATAGATGTTGTCAGTTTTTTTACGTATTTCGCTTCATTGCGTCAGGATTAGGAGTTACGCACCCATTTTAGTTTAAAAAATAGACGATTCAAAACATGTTTCGACGATTTACCAGGAGAGAATGTTGCATTTGCCAGTACCTCAATAGACGGTGAAAACACGAAGCTAAAATTGTGATTTCTAACGGATAAATTTTAGTCTTTTCCGCTGTCGAAAATCAATTTCTGGACTAATACTTATTGGGATTTCCCTACAATCTTCAGGAACCTGGCACAATGAAAAAACTAACTTTAGCGTTACTTTCCAGCACTCTTCTATTCGCAAGCGCCGGCGCCTTTGCCGAGAACCCAGCCACCAGCACATCGGGAATGCAGGCAGAAAAGGAACAACTCAGTAACCCTGGTCATATTATTGATGACTGCCGTGCCGCTGGAAATGAAAACAAGAAAGGCTGCGAATCAGGACACGAGATGCGTTCTGAGCATAAAAGTGACGATAAAATGCTTAAGAAAGGCGGGACAACTGACGAAGTAACGCAGAAAGATGTACAAAAGACAAATTAATGCAAATTGCACCGCAGCCTCAAACTGTGGTGCTTTACTAACCGATAATCCCCCTGAAATGCCGCGTTACGCTTTTTCTCATCACAATCCTCATTTTCCGCGTTTGCGTAGCGCCATAGAGTAGTATAAATACGATCAATATCGCTTCACTTCGTTTATGGGTTATCCGCGTTGAAAATTCGTCTCCCACGTCTCGCAGTACTCGTCATTGCTGCACTGCCAATTATGAGTTTTGCTCAAACTTCTCCCGATCCTGTTTTTGCTTCTGAAATAGCAGATCGTTATGCCAATCATATTTTTTATGGCAGCGGTGCTACAGGAATGGCAATGGTCGTGATTGATGGTAACCAGCGCGCTTTCAAAAGTTTTGGTGAGACACGACCAGGTAATAACGTTCGCCCGCAACTTGACTCGGTTATCCGTATTGCTTCGCTAACCAAACTCATGACCAGTGAAATGCTGGTAAAAATGTTGGATCAGGGCAAGGTTCAGCTCAATGATCCATTAAGCAAGTATGCCCCTGGCGGAGTCAGAGTCCCTACTTATAATGGCAAACCCATTACACTGGTGAATCTGGCGACTCACACCAGCGCATTACCTCGTGAGCAACCTGGTGGTGCCGCGCATCGAACTGTGTTTACCTGGCCGACGCGTGATCAACGCTGGAATTGGCTCGCCAATGCAAGTTTAAAAAGCGCACCAGGTACAATTGCCTCTTATTCAAATCTCGCATTTGATCTTCTCGCCGATGCGCTAGCCCGGGCTGCAAACAAACCTTACCCTCAATTGTTCGAAGAACAAATCACCCGCCCATTGGGTATGAAGGACACAACATTTACTCCTTCACCTGACCAGTGCAAGCGCCTGATGGTGGCAGAAAAAGGTGCCAGTCCTTGCGATAATACACTCGCAGCGATTGGCAGTGGCGGCGTTTATTCGACACCTGACGACATGATGCGCTGGATGCAGCAGTTTTTGAGTTCTGATTTTCATCGTCGTAATACTCAAGCTGACAGAATGCAGACGCTTATCTATCAACGCACACAACTCACCAAAGTTATTGGTATGGATGTTCCAGGAAAAGCCGATGCTTTGGGACTGGGCTGGGTGTATATGGCACCAAAGAATGGTCGTCCTGGCATTGTGCAAAAAACAGGTGGCGGTGGCGGATTTATCACGTATATGGCAATGGTTCCGCAAAGCAATGTGGGAGTGTTTGTTGTCATCACACGCTCACCATTAACTCGTTTTGTGAATATGAGTGATGGTGTAAATGATTTAGTTTCTGAACTAAGTGGTTCCACGTCTCAAGCCGGCCCTGCGTCCTGATAGAAAAGCAGGTCGATGTTTCGACCTGCTTTCTCAATAACTGGTCGGCAGACGACCAACAGAAACCAGCTTACCTTTATCCATCTCAATGTAATTACCTTTGCGTAGCGCAGACAATATTTCAGCAATTACAGAGCGTGATATTTTAGTTCTTTTTTGTATAAAACTAATGACCCCAATACGCGCACGTAAATCAAAACTCCATGAGTCCATAATGAGCAACGTCACCCGAATCTGAGAATAGGTTGTTGTACCAATAAAACGAGAATCACGCCTTTCAAGCCCACGAACAACATAGCTTGTCCAGTGACATGCCTGTTGCCACAATCTATTTTTTTCAATAATTTCAGATGCAAGATGTGCGGGAACGGTGAACCCTTGGCAATCAGTTTGCGTAACCAAGCGATATTTAATTGGAGTCGTTTGGAATATATTTGCCAAACCTAGCAGAGTGGGAGCAGATACGAGCTCCATCAAAAGTTCGTCTGTTTCCCTGTGTAAAATAATACTCCCTTCGCTAAAAAACCAGATTAATGGTTCATTATGTTCATTAAACATACTTAATTCACTGTCTGCTGGCAAGGTGAATTTATTGCCAACCTCCACCAACCTGCTACGAATAGCTTCGAGCGGGGTTAATGGTTTTGTAATCATAATAGATACTCTTTTATCTAATGATAGCTCAATAAAATGCCTGTCTCTATTCGAGACAGGCATCTTTATAATCACTTGATTCACTTTGAAGAGAATACTAAGGGGAGGCAAAAACCTTATATTCTGTGAGTCGTATAATTATTTATCTTATTACCAAGTGTATTTAACACCCACGTTTGCCGACCAATCTTGGTCAACATCACCACCACCAAGGTAGTTAGTGTCAGCATAGGCTGCAAAGTTTTTAGTGAAGCTGAACTGAGTACCAAGTCCTACGCGTACCGCAGAACCTTCCACCCCATTGTCAATATTGTCACCATTCACATCAGCACTATTGCCGTTAGAATCGTCATAGACGTACGCCAGCTTGAAGTAAGGAGTCAGAGCTTGATCACCGTAGTCGAAGGTATACCCAGCGTCCATACCTAACTCATAACGCATGCTGTCATACGACTGGCTACCCACTTTCATATCATTGCTAAGTTGGTAGTTGTCGCCATCCTGGAACAGACCAGAAATAGAAGCATAAGGGGTCAGATAACCTTCCTTGCTGAGCTGCCAGTCGTAACCCAGTTTCAAGCCAAAGCCCCAGGCATCGGATGAAGCATCGCCACTTACTGCTGCGCCATTGCTCATGGTTGCAGTCAGGTCATTGCTGTAATGGCTATAGCTCAGACTTGAATCAAAGAAGATATTGTTCTGGAAGCGAGCCGAAGAGTAGATACGAGCAGACTGGCTGTCTTGATCTACGCTACCGCTGTTATCATTGATATCGCCTTTCGCAAAGCCTGCTGCTGCACCGACAGTCCACTTAGCACTATTGCCTTCGATCTGTTTATCCAGACCAACCATGATACCACTTACATCCTGGTCATAGTTCAACACGCCATTGTCACCGGAGAAACCGCCACCGATGTAAGTGACCCATGCACCGCCAGTATCACCTTCAGAATGACGGCCATTTGCCAGGCGGGTTGCCAGCGCGTCTTGCTCCAGGTTCCAGATATTGGTATTTGCAGAAGGAATGCTCAACGCCATGTTAGCGTAGTCAGTCAGCTCACCCTGCTTGAGCACAACGGTATTACCATACTGCTCAGCGTGATAGGTGTAAGCACCCAAATCAGCTTTGTTAGCAGCAGAGAAAGTTGCAGTGCTGTTCACATCGTTAACATAGATAATTTCTTTATCTTTATAGTTAGCAACAGAACCTGCACCCGTTGAATTATTGATACGCACTTTGTAGTTACCAGCAGCCGCTACTGTTCCATCGTTGGTATCATCTACACTGAATTCTTGATCAGCATTGTTACTATTACCGTTACCATTAATGGTCAGATGTCCGTCAGAGTTCATAGCAATTACGCCATAACCATAAGTCGCATCTTGAGTATTCGAGGTATTAGTATGACCATTCACTAAGTCAGCATCTAATACATAGTCGCTGCTATTGATGTTGAATACACCACCATTAGTCAGTTCCATTCTATCAGTGCTAAACAGGTTGGCATCGAAATCACCAGCACCAATGCTAAATTCGCCACCGTTAGAAACGGTAACAGTGTTAGCACGCAGGTAGGTGGTTTCATCAGTAAGATCGACTTTACTGTAACTATCAACAGTCAGATGGTCAGTGCCCACTTCACCGCCAGAACTCAGGTTCATCGTAGAACCGTTGGTCAGAGTAATTGAGTCTGACAGCAGAGAAGAATCTTGGGCTACGTTAACCTGAGAACCATTATTCACGGCCAGTGTATCAATATTGGAATTATTGACTGTATCCCATTCTGAACCGTTGTTCAGTGCAACGTTGAACACACCGCTCTGGAAAGTCTGATCATCGACAACATTACCCCAATGATCATAAGTAGAGTTTGGCTCAAGGCTGTTGACTGCAACATCGTACATGCTTGCAGGGCCAATAGCGTCATAGCTGAATACAGCTGCACCAACCCACTTACTACCGTTATCCAGGGTGATATTCAGTTCGTCAACGTTCAGACTATCGTCAGCCCAACCGCCATTGGTATCAAGAACACCATTATCGATAGAATCATGACCACTTGGATAGAAATTAGCATTCCAGGTGCTGGCAAACGCAACATCGCCCATCAGGGTAGAATGGTCGAATCTTACATTGTTTTTCATCGCATAATTTGATGCTGAACTATCAGCAAAAGACATTGCGATGTCGTTTACACTACCATCACCGTTATAGTCACTTGGTTCCTCAGAGTTACCATAGAAACCGTCGCCTTCCAGTGGGGTGTAAGCACCTGAAGTCACTGTAGAGTTAACAACAGAGATGTTGTTGTCCCAGGTGCGATATTCTGTGGCGTAATCTGTATTGCTGGTGTCCCCTTGAGACAGTGCAATACCGGCAACACGAGAGTTATCACTAATGTTGATATTGCTTTCAACATCTAGCGTTACTGCTGCGCCCAAATAGGCATAATCAGCGGTGCGATACTGTTCTGATGCTGCTATAGCATCAGCATTCAAATAACTGTCAGTAAAATAGAAATATTCGTAATCGTCGTCAATTGTAGAATTAGCGATATTCAGAGTGAATACATCTCCATCAACCCACTTATAATCAACAGCAGTACCGTTCGTCCAGCCATAACCATCATGGTCGTAAACTTTTTGAGAGGTAACCATACCGTGAATGACTGAGTTGGAAATGTTCAGCGTATTAGCATCACCATCTGCGTAATCATTATTCAGATAGTAAGTAGAGATAACGCCGTTTACTACATCGTTATTGAAGGTTTGATCATAAGCGCCATCTGCCGCATTGTTATAGATATAACCATCATAAGTAATATAGTTAAGCTTATCGGCATTTTCCCAATCGCTCCAGCTAAAAGCGGTGGTCGCGTCATCGTGATAACCGAAAGTGTTATAAGTAGTAGCATTTGCCTGAGAAGCAATTGCCAAAGTGCAGGCTAATGCTAGTTGTGATACAACGAGTTTCTTTTTCCAAGAGTGCATTTATCATCCCTCCTCAGGGACTAGATCTTATGTTGGTCCATCAATAGTCAATGCAGTAAGCGGTAACCACTAATACATGTAACGTTATTAGTGAGAGGATTATTATGTTCCAATAGCAAATCGTTCAATTAATTTCTGCTGTAAGTACGAAAACAGATTTATACCTAAAAAGTGTTATTTCATACAAAATGGAGAAACATTTTAAACATCAATGACATTCATTAAAAAAAGCACAACACATATAAATAACGCATAAATTTCACAGCTCACTTAAATACAAAGTATCATTCAACAAACAAATAAAAACAGAGGTAACATATAAGACAATGCCATATTAACGATTAACATTAAATTTATTGGAATTAATTAAAACTTATTAAGGCGGATTGTTTTAATAGATCACTTGAGGCTTCAGGGTAATAGTAAATAAAGAAGGGTAGGTAACACGTATAACCTTATAGTTTCCAGAAAGACGTATTACCTTTGGTTCAATTACGCTCGGATTGTATCGTCGCCGAATCCAATCCATTTATAAGTCGTGAGCGCTTCCAGCCCCATAGGGCCACGAGCATGAAGTTTCTGCGTACTTACCGCAACTTCGGCACCAAGGCCAAACTGGCCGCCATCGGTGAAACGTGTTGAAGCATTCACATAGACGGCAGAGGAATCAACTTCATTCACAAAGCGGTTCGCATTACGCAGTGTACGAGTCAAAATCGCGTCAGAGTGTTGTGTGCCATGTTCCCGGATATGGTCAATAGCGTCATCAATATTAGCGACAACTTTCACATTCAAATGCAGTGACAACCACTCGTCATCATAGTCTTCTGCTTTTACAGGCAGTACTTCCGCAGGCCCATTCTGTAACAGTGGCAGAGCCTTTTCGTCAGCATGCAATGTTACGCCAGATTCAGCCATTTGTTGGCTTAGCGCAGGCAAGAAGTTTGCTGCTATTCCTTGATGGACCAGTAAGGTTTCTACTGTATTGCAGGTACTTGGACGCTGAGTTTTGGCATTAACAATAATTCTCAGTGCCGGCTCAAATTCAGCACTGTCATCCACAAAGATATGGCAAACACCAATCCCACCGGTAATAACTGGAATCGTTGATTGCTCGCGACAGAGTTTATGTAGGCCTGCGCCACCACGAGGAATCAGCATGTCTACATAACGATCCATGCGTAGCAGCTCATTCACCAGTGCGCGATCGGGACTTTCTATCGCCTGAACCGCTGCCGCAGGTAGGCCACACTCCGTCAGCGCTTGTTGAATAACCTTGACCGTTGCGGCATTAGTGCGCCAGGTTTCTTTCCCGCCACGCAAAATCGCTGCATTTCCTGTTTTCAGGCACAGTGAAGCAACATCAACCGTAACATTAGGACGAGCTTCATAAATCACACCAACTACACCTAATGGAACACGCCGACGCTCAAGACGTAAACCACTGTCCAGCACACCGCCATCAATGATTTGACCCACTGGATCTGCCAAATTGCATACCTGACGAACATCATTCGCAATGCTACTCAGACGTGAAGGAGTGAGTTGTAATCGGTCTAACATCGCTTCGCTTAGGCCATTGGCCTTTGCTTCGGCCAGGTCTTTTTCGTTGGCTTCCAAAATAGCTGCAGCCTGAGCTTCCAGATTATCTGCGATACATTCCAGCGCGCGGTTTTTTTCGCGGCTGGAGAGCAGAGCCATCTGATAAGAGGCAGCTTTAGCTGCTTTACCCATTTTTTCCAGCATTGCCTGCTCCTTAGTTAACTATCATATCGTCACGATGAACGGCTACTGGGCCATATTCGTAGCCAAGAATTTCACCGATCTGTTGAGAGTGATGACCTGCGATACGACGCAAAGCGTCACTATTGTAGCGACAAACACCATGGGCAATATCGCGGCCTTCAAGGCTGCGAATGCGAATAACTTCACCGCGGGAAAAGTTTCCAGTGACGTTTTTGATACCCTTTGGCAATAAAGAGCTTCCGCGTTCAAGAATCGCCGCAAGCGCGCCATCATCGACCGTGATTTCACCTGCAGGAGGCGCACCAAATATCCAACGTTTGCGGTTTTCTAATGGTGATTGTTGAGCATGGAAACGAGTCCCCACTGGCGTACCCGCCATAACATCACCAATCACCCCGGGTTTGCTGCCAGCCGCAATGACTACGTCGATACCTGCGCGGCAAGCGACATCAGCAGCCTGCAATTTCGTCCCCATGCCGCCAGTTCCCAGGCCAGACACGCTATCACCAGCTATTGCTCGCAGTGCGTCGTCAATGCCGTGAACTTCTTTAATGAGTTCAGCTTCAGGGTTATTACGCGGATCAGCAGTAAATAACCCTTGTTGGTCAGTCAGCAGTAATAGTTTATCTGCACCAGCCAAAATGGCTGCCAGCGCAGACAGGTTGTCATTATCACCAACTTTGATTTCTGCGGTTGCAACGGCATCGTTTTCATTGATTACCGGCACGATGTTGTTATCAAGCAGTGCACGTAAAGTGTCACGAGCATTAAGGAAACGTTCGCGATCCTCCATATCGGCACGCGTCAGCAGCATCTGCCCAACATGAATGCCATAAATAGAAAACAGTTGTTCCCAGAGCTGGATCAATCGACTTTGACCAACGGCTGCCAGTAATTGCTTGGATGCAATGGTTGCGGGCAGTTCGGGATAACCTAAATGCTCGCGACCCGCAGCAATTGCCCCAGAGGTCACAATAACAATGCGATGCCCGGAGGCGTGAAGTTGTGCGCACTGACGCACCAGCTCAACAATATGAGCTCTATTCAGGCGGCGCGAGCCACCGGTTAATACGCTAGTGCCTAGTTTTACCACCAGCGTCTGGCTTTCACTCATGATTCTCTGCCGTTTCAACGAAATTGGAAAATTAAAATACCAGATGACGTTGTAGCAGGAGTGACGCGGCTTGCCAACAGGCTCAGAAGGAAAACAGCGATTTGGATGTAAAGTGATCCATAAACGTAGCGGCCAATTTTGTCATTTTTATGACAAATACAAATAATTACCATTATTTAAACTTTCTCTTACTTTGTCATAAATCTTTCATCTCCAAACGATAAAACTCTCTGCGTTTTTTAACGGAATACTTTCCGATTAAATTTTAGCGCGAATACACTATTGGGATGAAAAATGAAGAAAAGCACATTGGCAGTAATGGTATTGGGTTTTCTGGCATCATCAACATATTCGCATGCAGCGGAAATTTATAATAAAGATGGCAACAAACTCGACCTTTACGGAAAAGTAAAAGCTGAACACTATCTAAGTGATAACAAGTCTGTAGATGGCGATCAGTCTTATGTACGTATCGGTTTTAAAGGTCAGACACAAATTAATGACCAATTAACGGGTTTTGGTCAGTGGGAATATCAAGTTGCTGCTAACAAAATTGAAGGTGATGCGAATACAACCAAAACTCGCCTGGCGTTTGCAGGGTTAAAAGCAGGTGATATTGGTTCCTTCGATTATGGCCGTAACTACGGCGTTCTTTATAACATCGCCTCTTACACCGATATGATGCCTGAGTTTGGTGATGACTCTTACACTAAAACCGATAACTTCATGACGGGCCGTGCAAACGGTGTGGCAACCTATCGTAATAACACCTTCTTTGGTCTGGTTGATGGCCTGAAACTTTCCTTGCAGTACCAGGGGAAAAACGAGAATGACGGGCGTGCTACCAGTAAGCAAAACGGTGACGGTTTTGGTACTTCCTTATCTTATGACATTGCTGATACTGGCCTGACTATTGGTGCGGGTTACTCTAACTCCAACCGTACTTTGGCACAGAAAAACCTGGCCGTGGGCACTGGTGATAATGCCGAAGCCTGGACCACTGGTTTGAAATACGATGATCACAATGTTTATCTGGCAGCAATGTATGCAGAAACACGTAATATGACACCCATTTCCGGCACTGCATCTATTAATGGTGTAAACAGAAGCATTAGTGGTTTCGCAAATAAAAACCAGGCGTTCGAAGTTATTGCACAATATCAATTTGACTTTGGTCTACGCCCTTCTTTGGGTTATGTCCAGTCTAAAGGTAAGGATATTGAAGGTGTGGGTGATGCGGATTTGGTTAAATATATTGATATTGGTGCCACGTATTACTTCAATAAAAACATGTCAGCTTTTGTTGATTACAAAATTAACCAACTGAGCGACGACAATGCCCTAAATCTGAACAGCGATGATGTTGTCGCATTAGGTTTAGTTTATCAGTTCTAAGATTCGGGTAAAAAAAAAGTCCCCACCTGGCCGGTGGGGACTTTTTTTATGCTGATAACTTTACCGGTTTTTCCGTAAAATCTTGTGCCGGAACTAATCCAAGACCCAATGTACTTAATAACTCACGCAAGCGCTCATGGAAACCACGCAGTGTTTGCTCAAGTCTTTCATCCACTTCTTTATCTTTCGCGGCCGTCGCAGTCCATTTACCGTCTTTGTCGAACAGACCAAACTGCCAGGTATAGGTAAATTGTTTTTCCTGAGCTTCCAACTCCATCCACCAGCCCCAGAATTCACGTTTCTCTGGTGCAGGCTTCACATTGACGCACACAGCCAGGCAATCGAAGAAGAAACGGTTATCTTCACATTGCTCTTCCCGGATATATGGGCCAAGCGAGGCAAATTTTTTAATCAATCTACTTTTCGGGTGTCCACTTGGTAACGTCATTCCGATCTCCTGTTGTGAAGCATCTGTTTTACCAAACCAATGAAATTTAGCAAATCATTAACGTAATCTCTGCTTGATCCATCCGGTAATTTCTTTCAGAGCTTTGTCAAAGTTTTGATACACCGGGTTAAACGGTATAGCTAACAACTTACCATCCGCAGATGACGAAGTAATTAATCGGGAATCGTCTTCCGGGCTGAACGGATCATTCGCCCAGTAACCAGATAACATCGGTGTTGGACAATGACGCCCCAATAGACCCTGTGTTTTTAACGAGTAGCGGTTTAACTCCACACGTAACGCGTTGTCAGATGCATCGTGCATTCCCAGGCGGCTCGCCAGCACATCAATATACATCTCTGGAACCTGAGCCTGGCGTGATGCATCACTCAATAAACTGTGAACAACCGGCCCAAGACATGCGACGGCTTTCAAACGAGGTGCTTCGATATACCCCAAACGCACTGCAACATTTGCACCGAATCGGAAACCGAACGCCGCCACACGGGTGTGGTCAATCCAGGGGATGTTGGGTAGAGCTTTTAAAACATGCTGGTGTAAAAGACTAGAATCCTGAGTCAGTTTCCATTTTGAAGAAAATCCGACCGACGGCATATCGATGGTTAACATCGCGATACCTTCAGGTGCAAAATATTTCTCAAACAACGTGTAATAATCGCTTTGCAGCGCATCCAAACCTCCACAAATTAGCACCGTCGGGAATGGACCGTCACCTTCTTTAGGAACATGGAGGAACCCAGTGATTGCACCACCACCTGGAATAGCAAACTCCAATTCACGCAAGCCGCCGGAAAGACGTGGCGCAGCTTCTTCATAGGCACGGTTTGCCAGAACTTGCGCCTGTTCTGCCAGTTGGTCGCCTTTCAGGTGCGGATAGGCGGCAATGCTGTAAAGATTGGCAGCCTGTAGCCAATATTTTCCACTAAGAACTATATCTGTTTCCTGATTGGCCCGCTGCTGCCAAAGCATTGCTTGCTTCGACCATTCAAAAATCCAGTTGCCGCTGCGATAACCGACCACGGTATCAAACAGACTGTCATTGGTACGTTCTGCTGTATTAACCGTAATGCGAGCTTGCACCTCAAGGATTTCGCGTGGATCGACACCACGCCATACCCACAGCAGGCGGTTAATCATTCGATACCAGTGAGGGACAGATTTACCATCCAGCGCAGACTGGATAACGGGGGCAGTTTGATGTTGAGCACGACGAACTAAAGTCGACGTCTCGGGATGTTTAAATCGGGGTTTAAATAGCGTTTCGCTAAGATTGGCCTGTACCATCGCTTCTGCCTCCATACAAACGTCAGGAATGCAGCTATTGTACTCTGTCGGCAACTAAATAACACAAACGCCCGGCGATGCCGGGCGTAAATCAGTGCATATTCTCAGGCTATTAACGACCAGCCAACGGTGGTACAAACACCACGCCCATATCCCACGGCTGCTCAATCCAGGTGTCCTGAGGGATATCAACGACGTAATCGTCAACCAACGGCTGGCCAGCAGGCTTAGCGAAGATCGTAACGAAATGCGCTTTTGGATACATTTCACGGATAGCCACTGCGGTGCCACCGGTATCAACCAGGTCATCAATAACGATGAAGCCTTCACCGTCACCTTCAGCACGTTTCAGCACGGTCAGTTCACGCTGGTTGTCGTGGTCATAGCTGGAGATGCAAACGGTATCAACATGACGAATCCCCAGTTCACGTGCCAGCAGTGCGCCAGGAACCAGGCCACCACGGCTAACGGCAATAATGCCTTTCCACTGTTCAGCAGGAAGCAGACGGCTTGCCAGCTTACGCGCGTGAATCTGCAACATGTCCCAGGTGACGATGTATTTTTCGCTCATGTGAAATTATCCCAGCCAGTTATTAACGGCTTAAAAATGTTCAAAGGGGTTTTGGTTGCGCGAGATTATAGAGATCTGGCGCACTAAAAACCAGTGCTGTAGGCTCGCCGCTTTCGTTTTTAGGTGCTTTTGATCGTCATAACGTTAGTTAAAGTGGTATTCTCAGGCCAGCACACAATGCTTACTTGTGGTGTATTTCATTTAGATCAATCCTGGTCTCTGTTAACCAATATGGTCTGCAGAGTCGATGTCAAGGAGACTTATCGTGTCTGAATTGTCTCAATTATCTCCGCAACCGCTGTGGGATATTTTTGCCAAAATCTGTTCCATTCCGCACCCTTCTTATCATGAAGAACAACTTGCGGAACATATTCTGTCCTGGGCAAAAGAAAAAGGCCTACATGTAGAGCGTGACCAGGTCGGTAATATCCTGATCCGTAAACCTGCGACAGCGGGCATGGAAAACCGTAAAGCGGTGGTCCTGCAGGCTCACCTGGATATGGTGCCGCAGAAAAATAACGACACTGTCCATGATTTCACCAAAGATCCGATTCAACCGTATATTGACGGTGAGTGGATCAAAGCACGCGGTACGACGCTGGGCGCTGATAATGGTATTGGTATGGCGTCCGCACTGGCAGTGCTGGCCGATGATTCGGTATCTCATGGCCCATTAGAAGTTCTGCTGACCATGACCGAAGAAGCGGGAATGGATGGGGCTTTTGGTCTGCAAGCGGGCTGGTTACAAGCTGATATTCTGATCAACACCGACTCTGAAGAAGAAGGTGAGATCTATATGGGCTGTGCAGGTGGGATTGATTTTATCTCCACGCTGCCACTGCAACGCGAAGAGATTCCTGCCGGTTACGAAACATTTAAGTTGACCATCAAAGGCCTGAAAGGCGGTCACTCCGGTGGTGAAATCCATCTGGGTCTGGGCAATGCAAACAAATTGCTGGCTCGCTTCCTGTTTGCTCACACAGCAGAACTGGATGCTCGTCTGATTGATCTGAACGGCGGTACACTGCGTAACGCGATTCCACGTGAAGGCTTTGCTACTCTGGCTGTTCCGGCAAACAAAGCTGCACAGCTGAAGTCGTTGTCAGATGAATTCCTGTCGATTCTGAAAAATGAACTGGCGGCAGTCGAGAAAAACGTCACTGTACTGCTGGATTCAGTCACCACAGACAAGAAAGCACTGACAGCGAAAAGCCGTGACACTTTCCTGAGCCTGCTGAACGCCACGCCAAACGGTGTCATCCGTAATTCCGACGCAGTTAAAGGTGTTGTGGAAACCTCACTGAACGTGGGTGTGGTCACAATGAATGATGAAAGTGCAGAAATCATCTGCCTGATTCGTTCATTGATTGATAGCGGCAAAGACTATGTCGTTGGCATGCTTCACGCTCTGGGTCAGCTTGCTGGCGCACAAACCGTGGCCAAAGGCAGCTATCCTGGCTGGCAGCCGGATGCAAACTCACCGGTAATGCACCTGGTGCGTGAGACTTACCAAAAACTGTTCAACAAGACCCCTAACATCATGGTCATCCATGCGGGTCTGGAATGTGGTCTGTTTAAAAAACCTTACCCGGATATGGATATGGTTTCTATTGGGCCGACCATCACAGGTCCACACTCTCCGGATGAACAAGTTCATATCGAAAGCGTAGGCCAATACTGGATTCTGCTGACAGAATTGCTGAAAGCTATTCCAGTTAAGTAAGTTCTAAACGCCCTCACCCTCTCTCCCAGGAGAGGGAACTTGTTTGGTTTTCTCCTTCTCCTGAGGGAGAACGCCGGGATGAGGGCTTTTTTTATAGCCCCAACACCAATTGGCGCTCCATCTGCGGGTCCAGTAAAGTCACATGTAACCCCACCAGCCTGACTCCCCGCCCTCCTCGCCGTTCTTCCCACGTTTGCTTCGCAATAGCGATTAAATCGGCTTTATTCAGCTGAGGCCAGACATGTTCCTGAGTCGTTTGCTGGAAATCATTAAACTTAAGTTTGATACCCTGGCGGGCAATCAATAAATCAGGTTTTACCTTTTTCAAACGGCGTTCAAGTTCAGGATAGAGTTGCTCAATAATAGCCTCACACTCCTGCCACTGATGAATATCTTCCGCGAGTGTTTTTTCAACTCCGACAGATTTACGTTGCCGCTCATTGTTAATCTCGCGTTCATCTATACCCTGACTACGCTCCCACAGTACACGGCCAAATTTGCCAAACCGCTTGAGTAACGAAGCTAAATCCGTTTTCTGCACATCGGCACAGGTGCGCAACCCAAGGCTTTCCAGTTTGCCCGCTGTAACTTTCCCTACGCCGGGGATTTTTCCAAGCGGTAAGGTTTGCAAAAATGCTGGAATCTCCTCGGGAGTGATCAAGAACTGCCCGTTAGGTTTATTGAGGTCAGAGGCAATTTTGGCGAGGAATTTAACCGGTGCAATACCAGCCGATGCGGTGAGATTAAGTTCATCTGAAATAGTCTGGCGAATTTCCCTGGCCATGAGAGTTGCAGAACCATGGCAGTTCGGGCTATCAGTGACATCCAGATAAGCCTCATCAAGTGACAGCGGTTCGATAAGCGTTGTGTAGCGGCTAAAAATTTCCCGGATATGATTTGAAGCTTCTTTGTAAGCATCAAAACGTCCAGGAAGCAGTGTCAGATGTGGGCATAACTTGAGAGCCATTGCAGTCGACATCGCGCTGTGCACACCAAATTTTCTAGCGGGATAATTTGCCGTACTAATGACACCGCGCCTTTTCGCACTACCTCCAATAGCTATCGGAATATCCCGCAGAGTTGGGTTATCACGCATTTCTACGGCGGCAAAAAAGCAGTCCATATCGACATGAATGATTTTACGCATACTTGTTCGCACCAGTTATATTACTGGATAAGTATACAGTTAAAATAATTAAGGAGGAAAGTCTTCAATGGAAAGAAAACCTCCCGACGATGCGGGAGGTTTTACTGGTTTACAGGATGCGGTTCTGCTGAAGTTTTGCTTGCCGCTCAGCCCTTGCGATACGCTTCTTACGAGCATCACAGGGTTCAGGGCAGTTACAAACTTTCTCCATGCCTAACGCGGCAATACCACCACAGCTACCCTGAAGCGATTTGCGCTTCACAATAACGCCCAGTGACATTCCAAAGATCACCAGTAGAAAAATAACGAAGGTGGCTAAAAATACTGTCAGCATAAACGCTCCTGTCAGCCGCCAAAGTCATCTAGCATGATGTTGTCATCCTCAACACCCAAATCTTTGAGCATTTTGATAACCGCGGCATTCATCATAGGCGGCCCACACATATAGAACTCACAATCTTCTGGTGCCGGATGGCTACGAAGATAGTTTTCAAGCAATACGTTGTGGATGAAGCCGGTGTAACCAGTCCAGTTGTCTTCTGGTTGCGGATCTGAGAGCGCCACATTGAACGTGAAGTTCGGGTTTTCCTGAGCCAGTTTTTCAAACTCTTCTTCGTAGAACATCTCACGCGAAGAGCGAGCACCGTACCAGAAACTCATTTTTCGCGTGCTATGAAGACGTTTAAGCTGGTCAAAAATGTGTGATCGCATTGGTGCCATACCTGCACCACCGCCGATGAACACCATTTCAGCGTCCGTCTCTTTAGCAAAGAACTCACCAAATGGACCGGATATTGTCACTTTGTCGCCCGCTTTTAACGACCATATATATGAGGACATAATCCCCGGAGGCGCATCAGGCACATTCGGCGGCGGCGTAGCGATACGCACGTTCAGCATGATAATGCCTTTCTCATCTGGATAGTTAGCCATTGAGTAAGCGCGAACGCATGGCTCTTTAACCACCGACTTGAAGCGGAACAGATTAAACTTATCCCAGTCGCCACGATATTCCTGAGGAACATCGAAGTCCTGGTAGTTAACCTCATGCGGTGGACTTTCAATCTGGATATAGCCACCAGCACGGAACGGCACAACATCACCATCAGGGATACGCAGTTTGAGCTCTTTAATGAAGGTGGCTTTGTTATCATTAGAGATAACTTCACACTCCCATTTCTTAACACCAAAGATCTCCTCTGGCAGCTCAATTTTCATGTCCTGCTTAACAGCAACCTGGCAGGCAAGACGGCAACCTTCTTTCGCTTCACGCTTGGTGATATGCGAAAGCTCAGTAGGCAG
The DNA here is from genome assembly GCF_022134725.1 of Buttiauxella sp. S19-1. Taxonomy (NCBI): domain Bacteria; kingdom Pseudomonadati; phylum Pseudomonadota; class Gammaproteobacteria; order Enterobacterales; family Enterobacteriaceae; genus Buttiauxella; species Buttiauxella sp. S19-1. The sequence continues at coordinate 32,319 of NZ_JAHWLU010000004.1, read as the reverse complement.
AATATCACCACCGCCCTCTTTTACGGTCACGCGGCATTGCCCGCAAGAACCACCGCCACCACAAGCCGAGGAGATGAAAATCCCCTGACTTGAGAGTGTGTTGAGCAGCTTATCACCCGCGGGTGCATGAAACTGTTTGTCTGCTTCGTTGTTAATCTCAATCAGCACATCGCCGGAGTTAACGAGCTTTGACTTGGCAAACAAAATCAACAGCGCCAGAGCCAAAACAATTAGCGTGAACATCACCACGCCAAGAATAATTTCCATACGTTTTCGCCCTTATAGCTGCACACCGGAGAATGACATAAAGCCCAGTGCCATCAATCCAGTGGTGATAAAGGTAATTCCTAAGCCACGCAATCCTGCGGGCACATTGGCATATTTCATCTTCTCGCGGATCCCTGCCATCGCGACAATTGCCAGCATCCAACCCACACCTGAGCCGATACCATAAACAATTGATTCACCGAAGCTATAGTCACGCTGCACCATAAACGACACGCCACCAAAGATCGCGCAGTTAACGGTGATGAGCGGCAGGAAGATACCTAACGCGTTGTAGAGAGCCGGGAAGAAACGATCGAGGATCATTTCGAGGATTTGTACCAGAGCGGCGATCACACCAATGAAGGTAATGAAGTTAAGGAAGCTAAGGTCAACACCTTCGACCAGTGCGCCGTCACGAAGAATCAGGTTATAAACAAGATTGTTCGCCGGAACGGCAATCCCTAAAACAACGGTCACCGCTACACCCAAACCGAATGCAGTGGAGACTTTCTTAGACACCGCCAGGAAGGTGCACATACCAAGGAAGAACGCGAGCGCCATGTTCTCAATAAACACTGCGCGAACAAACAGACTAATCATATGTTCCATAATCAGTTAGTCCTTTTCCTGTTGCGCAGGCTTAAGCGTACGCAAGGCCCAGATAAGCAGGCCGATAATAAAGAACGCACTTGGCGCGAGCAGGAACATACCGTTTGGCTGATACCAACCACCGTTCTGCACCGTTTCCAGTACCGTGATACCAAACAATTTTCCACTACCAATGAGTTCACGCAGGAAGCCAACCAGCAGCAATATCACACCATATCCCAAGCCATTACCGATGCCATCCATGAAGCTTGCCAACGGTGGCGACTTCATGGCGTAAGCTTCAGCACGCCCCATAACGATACAGTTAGTGATGATCAGGCCGACGAAGACCGAAAGCTGCTTGGAAATCTCGTAGGCGTAAGCACGCAGAATCTGATCCACAACGATAACCAACGAAGCAATGATCGCCATCTGCACGATGATTCGCACACTGTTTGGGATCAGATTGCGGATCATCGAAATGAACATGCTGGAAAATGCCGTTACCACGGTTACTGCGATGGTCATAACGAATGCAGTTTCCAGTTTCGTGGTCACTGCCAGCGCCGAACAGACCCCGAGTATTTGCAAGGCAATCGGGTTGTTATCCACCAAAGGACTCACCAGTACCCGTTTGACCTCTTTCATGTCTGAAATATCAGCCATTGTTGAGCGCTCCTTCACGAACGTGTTTCAGGAACGGGCCAAAACCAAGTTCACCCATCCAGAAATCAAAAGTGTGTTGTACCCCGTTTGCCGTCAGTGTGGCACCGGATAAACCATCTACCCCATACTCATCCCCCTGACGTGCACCACCTTTCACTAAGCGGATCGCTGGCTGCCCATTGTCATCAAGCAGTTTTTTACCAATCCACTGCGCACGCCAGTTCGGGTTTTCAACCTCACCACCCAGACCTGGGGTCTCACCCTGATCATAGTAAGTAATGCCTTTTACCGTACGGCCATCGGTTTGCAGAGAAACAAAGGCATACATCATCGACCACAAGCCTTTGCCATAAACTGGCAACACGACTTCCTGCACTTTATTTTGCTCATCACGCACCAGATAAATTTCGACGATATTGCTGCGCTGCTTTATCCCGGCACGGTCGTCACTTGAATCAAGCGTGATGCTCTGTGTTGGATCACGGAGTGCTGCAGCCGGGTCAAATTTTGAGGAATTTTTATCCAGTAGTTCACCACTCTTTAGGTCTAACAAGCGCGGTGTAATGCGTGACTCATAGATTGATTTGACATCTTCGCCGGTCATTTTGGGTGTTGCTAAGCCTGCAACATCCAGGATGTTACGTTGCTTATCGAGCGCTTTCTGCTCTTGCTGGCGAGCTTTAAGCCCTACAGCCGAGCCTGCCACCACGACGGAACACACCAGGCAAAGCACCAGCACCACCAGCAGTGTTCTGCCGATGCTATCGTTACTTTTCACTTCAGCCACGCGACTTCCTCCGCTTGATATTGGCCTGCACCACCAGGTAATCGAACAGTGGCGCAAAGAGGTTGGCGAACAAGATCGCCAGCATCATCCCTTCTGGATAGGCTGGGTTGACGACACGAATCAAGACACACATCACCCCGATGAGTGCCCCGTACCACCATTTACCTTTGTTGGTAAACGAGGCAGAAACAGGGTCGGTCGCCATGAACATCATGCCGAAGGCAAAACCACCCAGCACCATATGCCAGTACCACGGCATAGCAAACAGCGGGTTAGTTGCAGAACCGATGAAGTTAAACAGGGTGGCTGTCACAATCATGCCGAGCATTACCCCCGCGACAATGCGCCAGGAAGCCACGCGGCCAAACAGAATAATCGCACCGCCAATCAGAATCATCAGTGTTGAAACTTCACCAATCGAACCAGGAATGTTGCCAAGGAAAGCATCCATCCATGTGACAGGTTGACCGGTTCCTACATTCACCAGGCCTTCGCTACCGCCGTTCGCCCACTGGGAAAGAGGAGTTGCACCTGAGAAACCATCTGCCGCAGTCCACACCAAATCACCTGAAATCTGCGCAGGGTATGCGAAGAACAGGAAGGCGCGGCCAGCTAATGCCGGGTTTAGGAAGTTACGGCCTGTTCCACCGAAGATCTCTTTAGCGATAACCACACCGAAAGTGATACCGAGTGCGGCTTGCCAAAGTGGTAGCGTTGGAGGAACCACCAGCGCAAACAGAATAGAAGTGACAAAAAAGCCTTCGTTAACTTCATGTTTGCGGATGATCGCAAACATGACTTCCCAAAAACCACCCACCAAAAATACAGTGATGTAGATTGGCAGGAAGAAGACCGCCCCGAGGGTCATCATGCTGAGCCAGCCAGCATCCGGCGTAAAGTTCACTCCGAGCCATTGGGCAACAACATAATGCCAGTCAGATGAAATCACCTGTTGGAGCTGTTCTGCACCGTACATTTTGTTCAGTGCGGGAATGGTTTGTAGCCCGACGTTGTACATGCCCCAGAACATGGCTGGGAATACCGCAAACCACACCAGGATCATCATGCGTTTCAAATCGATAGCATCACGAACATGGGAAGCTCCAGGCGTAACGATGCCTGGTGTATAGAACAATGTCGCCGTAGCTTCAAAGAGTGGGTAGTATTTTTCTAGCTTTCCGCCTTGAGTGAAATGCGGCTCTAGTTTTTCAAATAAATGCTTCAAGCCCATGACTTATCCTTCCTGCTCGATGCGGGTTAACACCTCGCGTAGCACTGGACCGTATTCATACTTCCCAGGGCAAACATAGGTACAAAGCGCTAAATCTTCTTCATCCAGCTCCAGACACCCCAACGCCTGAGCGCTGTCGGTATCCCCCGCCAGTAAATCGCGCAATAACATCGTTGGCAGAATATCCAGCGGCATCACACGTTCATAGTTGCCGATTGGCACCATTGAGCGCTCACCACCATTGGTATCTGTTGAGAAGTTAAAGAGTTTCCGCTTCAGGAAGTGGCCGACGGTGGTACGGGTAATTGAATATTTATCAGCACCCGGCATAACCCAACCAAATAGCTCTTTTTCACGCCCTTCTTTCAGCACAGTAACCTGCAGGTGGAAACGACCAAGCCAGGCTAGCGGACCAGCAGCCATTGTTCCACTTAACACCGAACCCGAAACAACGCGGTTTTCGCCTTCTTCCAGCTCACCCGCCGTAAGCACATCGAGCGAAGCACCCAGGCATGTGCGAATCAGGCGCGGCTTTTTAACCTGCGGGCCAGCTAACGCAATAACGCGTTCGGTCCACAGCTCGCCTTCCACGAACAATTTGCCAATGGCAATCACATCCTGGTAATTCAGGTGCCAGACCATTTTTTGCAAACTAACCGGTTCGAGGAAGTGGATGTGTGTGCCCACTAACCCAGCGGGATGAGGGCCAGCAAACTCATTGAAAGTCACTTGCCCAACAGGATGACCACCGAGCTTACCGCCCCCCGCCTGACAGACGTGGACTTTGCCATCCGTCAATCGGGATAGCAGGGTTAAACCGGCGTCAAACATTTCGCGGTGGGCGCGAATAATGGGTTGTGGGTCAGCCGCCAGCGGATTGGTGTCGATTGCGGTGACAAAAATGGCGGCAGGAACGCTTGCGGGTTGTGGGGCTTTGCTGAATGGACGAGTCCGCAGCGCAGTCCACAAACCGGAAGCTAATAATTGCGACTGAACGGTCTCACGCGGCAGTTTGGCAAGGTTGTCTGGTGCAAAACGTTCGAAAACGACCTGCTCATCACCTTGAACCTCAATAACCAGAGATTGCAGCACTCGACGCTCGCCACGGTTAATCGCTTTTACCGTTCCACTTGCAGGTGCAGTAAAGAGTACGCCTGGGTTCTTTTTATCTTCGAAGAGTGGCTGGCCTTTCAATACCTTGTCGCCCTCTTGCACCAGCATAGAAGGACGCATGCCCACATACTCTTCACCGAGCAGGGCCACTAAGGGTATCGCTGGGCCGTCATGAATTTGCTGTTCCGGCAAACCGGCAATAGGCAAATCCAGACCTTTTTTGATTTTTATCATAAGGTTATCACGTTTAAAATTGGCTTAAACATACCGACAAAAACTGTAGCCGACAACGGATGGGTCGAAACAGGGTTCAACCGATGCGACACATAAGGCAGATTAAAAATGGAAACGCATCCGTTCACTATTGCGAGAGGGAGTGCTAAGTCGCCCTTATGATCGGGACAACTGACTTATGGATAGTTTCCGTTCTAATCCGCAGGTCAACATTCGCGGGGGATTTTAGCATCAATAGGGTCTGGAATGGCGAGAAATCGACACTCCGATATGCAGCAATGCGAGCTGTTACGCAAAAAGTTAACTTACAGGGTTTATCTATTATCAGATAAACGTTAGATATGTTGCTAAATGCTTCGTATCAAGCTTGCGAAAATTCATAACGGTGCTAATGTTGAGCGCTCCTAATCCAGAGCATTCTGATTTCGGGTCTCTTATTTTGCCGTCCTGGCATTTGGTATAAGTCTTATCAAGGAATAAAGCAGTATGCGTAAGATCGCACTCATTATTGCGATGCTTCTGATACCGTGCATGTCGTTTGCCAGCTTATTGAGCGGCAATACGTCAACCACGCCTGTCAGCAAAGAATTCAAGCAACAACTTATGGGCTCTCCTGTTTATATTCAGATATTTAAGGAAGAGCGCACACTAGAGCTATACGTAAAGATGGGCGAACAGTTCCAACTGCTCGACAGCTATAGCATCTGTAACTATTCCGGTGGGTTAGGTCCAAAACAGCGTCAGGGTGATTTTAAGAGTCCTGAAGGTTTTTATAACGTGACCCGCAACCAGCTCAAACCTGATAGCCGCTTTTATAAAGCCATTAACATCGGCTTCCCAAATGAGTTTGATCGCTCACATGGTTATCAAGGCCAATATCTGATGATTCACGGTGCTTGCGTGTCTGTTGGCTGCTATGCCATGACTGACAGCAACATTGATGAGATTTTCCAGTTTGTTACCGGGGCACTGGTGTTCGGCCAGCCAAGCGTGCAAGTTAGCATTTATCCGTTCCGCATGACTGACGCCAATATGGAACGCCACAAGTATTCGTACTACATCAACTTCTGGAAACAACTGAAGCCGGGCTATGACTACTTTACGGCAAATCACCAGCCACCAGGCGTTTCTGTTATCAGCGGTAATTACGTGATTAGTAAGCCGGTTGTGCCAACGACACAACCACAGCTGGCATCAAACTACGCGCTCCCCGAGACAAAATAATTCCGACTCACCTGGTGCAATCTTGTGCCAGGTTTCGTTTCCTGTCAGAGGTTGAGTCGCGATGACCGTGACCACATCATTGAGTGTGGTCTCTTCCTGAAAATCGATTTCCACATCCTGGTCCAACAGTTTTGCCACGCCAAAGGGTGCCCGTCGGGTTATCCAGTACAGGTTCGTGGAACAGAACGCCATCACGTAGCGCCCATCCGACAACAACATATTAAACACACCTTTCTCGCGCAATTGCCCCGCAAGTTCGGTGATGTAACGGAACACTGCCTGCATATTGCCAGGCGTTCGTGGATAACGTTGTGTCAGCTTATGCAGCAGCCAGCAAAATGCTTGTTCACTGTCAGTTTCACCGATTGGACGGAACGGCCCGGTATCAAGAGAGCGATGTCCTTTAAGCTGGCCATTGTGGGCATAAGTCCAGTTACGGCCCCATAGTTCACGCGTAAACGGATGGGTATTCTCGAGCGCCACTTTACCGCGGTTTGCCTGACGAATATGTGCGACTACTGAACAGGATTTGATCGGATAATCCTGCACAAGTTTAGCAATGGGTGAATTAAAGCTGGGTTGCGGATCTTTGAACGTGCGGCAGCCTTTACCTTCATAAAAGGTAATTCCCCAGCCATCTTTATGTGGCCCTGTTCCACCGCCACGCTGTACCAACCCAGTAAAACTAAAGCAAATATCCGTTGGTACGTTGGCGCTCATCCCGAGCAGTTCGCACATATTAACCTCCCACTACTCATTCTTTTGTTTTCACCTTCTCCCTGGGAAGAAGGCAGGGATGAGGGCGACCCGAACCTGAGGACAAACTCAATATTCAGGTGCCATCTTTTCACCCTCACCCTAACCCTAACCCTCTCCCTGATGGAGAGGGAACAAGATCAGGCAGAACTTAAGCTTTAACCATCTCTTTTTCGATAAGCTGGATCAGGATGTGAATCACTTTAATGTGAATTTCCTGAATGCGGTCAGCGTAACCAAAGTGCGGAACGCGAATTTCAACATCCGCAGTGCCATCCATTTTGCCACCGTCTTTCCCGGTCAGGGTAATGACTTTCATGCCTTTCGCACGCGCAGCTTCAATGGCTTTAATCACGTTGCCGGAATTACCTGAAGTGGAGATCCCCAGCAGCACGTCGCCTTCACGCCCAACCGCTTCAATGTAACGAGAGAATATATACTCGTAGCCAAAATCGTTGCTCACACAAGAGATGTGGCTGACATCAGAAATAGCGATTGCCGGGTAGCCTGGGCGGTTTTCACGGTAGCGACCTGTCAGTTCTTCAGCAAAGTGCATTGCATCGCAATGTGAGCCGCCGTTACCGCATGACAGCACTTTGCCGCCTGCTTTGAAGCTATCAGCCAGCAGTACTGCTGCACGCTGAATCGCGTGAATGTTAGCGTCATCTTTCAGGAAGTTAGCCAGTGTTTCTGCTGCTTCATTCAATTCGTTACGAATAAGATCCTGGTACATGAGGATGTCCTTCAGCATTTTTCGATTGATTAACCCAAGCAGTTTACCGGATAGCGCGAGAAGCGCCATAACCTCCTTCTTTTGCAGTTCTGTGCGGTAACAATGTGAGCAAGGTTGTAATTATTTTGTGAACATATTGCTAAAAAAAACCACATGAACTAAAACCAATACATCCAAGTGGTCAGACCTCCTACAAGCAAGGGAGTTTCCTATATGTTGATTTTGAGTATTGTTGCAACGGTTGTTCTCCTCGGTGTGCTTTTCTATCACCAGGTCAATTTACTGCTCAGTAGCGCAATTTTGCTGGTGTGGACGGCAGCGCTTGGTTTCGCCGGTATCTGGTCAATCTGGGTGCTCGTTCCGCTGGCGATAATTCTGGTGCCGTTCGTCTTTACACCAATGCGTAAATCTTTAATTTCCGCTCCGGTATTCCGTAGCTTCCGTAAAGTCATGCCGCCAATGTCACGTACCGAAAAAGAGGCTATCGACGCCGGTACAACCTGGTGGGAAGGTGACTTGTTCCGCGGTAAACCAGACTGGGAAAAACTGCATAACTACCCGCAGCCAAAACTGACTGAAGAAGAACAAGCCTTTATCGATGGCCCAGTTGAAGAAGCCTGCCGTCTGGCGAATGACTTCCAAATCACACACGAAATGGCAGATTTACCGCCAGAGTTGTGGGCTTATTTAAAAGAACATCGCTTCTTCGCGATGATCATCAAGAAAGAGTACGGCGGCCTGGAGTTTTCTGCTTACGCGCAATCTCGCGTACTGCAAAAACTGTCTGGTGTTTCCGGCATTCTGGCGATTACCGTAGGTGTGCCTAACTCATTAGGTCCAGGCGAACTGCTGCAACATTACGGTACTGAAGAACAGAAAGATCATTACCTGCCACGCCTGGCTCGTGGGCAAGAAATCCCTTGCTTTGCATTAACCAGCCCAGAAGCCGGTTCTGATGCAGGCGCGATTCCTGATACCGGCGTGGTTTGCATGGGCGAATGGCAAGGTCAGCAAGTTCTCGGCATGCGTCTGACCTGGAACAAGCGCTACATCACGCTGGCACCTATTGCCACTGTTCTGGGGCTGGCATTTAAATTGTCGGATCCGGACCATTTGCTGGGCGATGAAGAAGAACCAGGCATTACCTGTGCGTTAATTCCAACTCACACTCCGGGAGTGGAAATTGGTAAACGCCACTTCCCGCTCAATGTGCCATTCCAGAACGGTCCAACTCGCGGTAAAGACATTTTCGTACCGATTGATTACATCATCGGTGGTCCGAAAATGGCCGGTCAGGGCTGGCGTATGCTGGTGGAATGTCTGTCCGTTGGCCGCGGTATTACACTGCCTTCCAACTCTACCGGTGGTTTGAAATCTGTGGCGATGGCAACGGGTGCTTATGCTCATATCCGCCGTCAGTTCAGAATCTCTATCGGCAAAATGGAAGGGATTGAAGAGCCACTGGCACGTATCGCGGGTAACGCGTATGTGATGGATGCAGCCGCTTCACTGGTGACCTACGGCATCATGCTTGGCGAAAAACCAGCGGTTCTGTCTGCCATCGTGAAGTATCACTGTACCCATCGTGGCCAACGCGCCATTTTGGATGCGATGGATATTGTCGGCGGTAAAGGCATTATGCTGGGCAATTCTAACTTTGTGGCACGAGCTTATCAGGGCGCACCTATCGCCATTACCGTGGAAGGCGCAAACATCCTGACTCGCAGCATGATTATCTTCGGCCAGGGTGCTATTCGTTGCCATCCGTATGTTCTGGATGAAATGACGGCGGCGCAAAACAATGACGTTAACGCGTTCGATAAGTTGTTGTTCAAACATATCGGCCACGTCGGCAGTAACAAAATGCGCAGCCTGTGGCTGGGTCTGACCAACGGCCTGACCAGCGCCACACCGACTAACGATTCAACCAAACGCTACTATCAGTATATGAACCGGCTGAGTGCCAACCTGGCGTTGCTGTCTGATGTATCGATGGCCGTGTTAGGCGGTAGCCTGAAGCGCCGTGAACGTATCTCGGCTCGTCTGGGTGATATTCTGAGCCAGCTGTACCTCGCTTCTTCAGTACTGAAACGTTATGACGACGAAGGCCGTAACGAAGCGGATCTGCCGCTGGTTCACTGGGGCGTTCAGGATGCGTTGTATCAGGCAGAACAGGCGATTGACGATCTGCTGCGTAACTTCCCGAATGCGTTCGTGGCTGGCATGTTGCGTGTGGTTATCTTCCCACTTGGCCGCCGTTACGATGCACCATCGGACAAGCTGGATCATAAACTGGCGAAGATCATGCAGATCCCATCAGCGACACGTTCACGCATTGGTCGCGGTCAGTATCTGACGCCAAGCGAGTTCAACCCGGCAGGTCTGCTGGAAGAAGCACTGATGGACGTAATGGCTGCCGAGCCAATCCATCTGCGCATCTGCAAAGAAACCGGGCATAACCTGCCATTCACTCGCCTGGATGAACAAGCGAAACAGTGGCTGGCGGAAGGCAAAATCAACGCAGACGAAGCGGCGATCCTTACCAAAGCCGAAGCAAGCCGTCTGCGCAGTATTAATGTCGATGAGTTCGAACCGGAGGAGCTGGCAACCATGCCAGTAAAGGTGCCGGAAAAGCATCGTAAGATTGAAGCCGCATAACACTCGATAGTTTAAAAAACCCCGTTCGCGGGGTTTTTTATTGCCCAACAAAAGGCAGTTAACTCATGCTAAAGTGAATGAAAGACTGTTTATCATGAGGCTTCCGATTGTGTCTGGTTTGAAAATTACCGTTCTGCAACAACCGCTAGTCTGGATGGATGGCGCAGCCAACTTACGTCAGTTCGATGTGCTGTTAGATGGCATTCATGGCCGTGACCTGATTGTCTTGCCGGAAATGTTCACCACCGGTTTTGCCATGGAAGCCGCCACTCAGTCGCTCGCCGAAGAGGAAGTGATTGACTGGATGCAGTTTAAAGCCCAGCAAACGCAGGCGATGATTGCCGGAAGCGCAGCGCTGCAAACTGAACGCGGACCGGTGAACCGCTTTCTTCTTGTTCAGCCGGACGGCAAAGTCCATTTCTACGATAAACGTCATTTATTCCGCATGGCGGATGAGCATCATCATTATCAGGCGGGTGAAGAGCGCGTTGTGGTCGAATGGCGTGGCTGGCGTATTTTGCCGCAGGTCTGTTATGACTTGCGTTTCCCGGTATGGTCACGCAATCGCAACGATTATGACTTAGCCCTGTATGTCGCAAACTGGCCAGCACCGCGTTCGCTGCACTGGCAAAGTTTGCTGATCGCTCGTGCGATTGAAAACCAGGCGTATGTTGCTGGCTGTAACCGTGTCGGCACTGATGGAAACGGGCATCATTACCGTGGCGACAGCAAAATTATTAACCCGCAAGGCGACATTCTGGCAAATGGTGAAGCCCATAAAGCGATGCGCCTGGATGCCGATTTGTCGCTGATTGCCTTGCAGGAATACCGTGAGAAATTCCCTGCCTGGCAGGATGCCGATCCGTTTATCCTCTAGTATTAGCTTCCCCGATACGTCGACCACGACCACGGGGAAATCAAAAATGGCAGGTGATAATGCCCGCCATTTTGCGTAATCACGAAATCGATTTGCGCGGAGGGATACAACGTTTCTCTGTTCGTCGCCGCAAAATACTGGCCGATTTCTGCAGTCAGACGATAGCGCCCTGCCGCTAATGGCGATTGAGTGAAATCCTTCAAACGCCCATCAACATCCGTAACACCCTGAGCGATAATTACCCAGGTTTCTGCGTCCTGTTGTTCCAGGCGAATCACCACATTGACCGCCGGTTTTCCCAACGCAGTATCCAGAATATGCGTACTCAATTGGCTCATTGTGCAAACACTCCTTCCAGACGCAACAAGGTGATTTGGCGTAGTTGTTCCAGAGCTTCCACTTCTTCTTCCACGGCGGAGTTTTTCAGGCGGCGGTAGAGTTCACCCAGAATTTCTTCACCGCAGCGCCCCTTGGCGCGAATCAAAAACACGCGCCCAAACCGCGCTTCGTATTCGGAATTTCCCTGCGCCAGAGCCACAATTAACGCGCTGTTTTGTCCATCAACAACGGATTGTTCATTTTTTGAAAGCGCCGCTTCTTTGCTGTTGCCTTGCGCCTTTTCGCCAATCCGTGGATGGGCGCTCAGCGCCTGATTCAGCTCAGTCGTTCCCCAATCCTCGGTCAATTGCGCAGCATAATGCTGCAACACGTCGATGGCTGAAAATGGCCGCGCAGCCACTAAATGCTCAGCCCACGCGGGTATCGCAACGCATGGCGTGATAAGGCTAAGCGCTTCATGCTCTGGCGCTTCGTTAAATTCTGCCAAAGCATTTTTCGCAGCCAGCGCGATCACCGTTTGCGTATAAGCCTGCACTGCCTGCATCACATCCGCTTCCATCACCGACTCAGCCGGATGGTGGCTGATCCCGCGGTCACAACGCACAAACAACATGCCTGAAGGCCAGCATTCAGCAACCGCAATGGCATCATGCCCTGCCCCACTTGGTAGCGACAAACTGCGGCCTTGCACCGTAGTAATTGCGGAACTTAGCTGCTGCTGTAAATGAACATCACATGGCGTCGCCGGAATCGAATAATAGGTTTCAGCACTGAACGCAACTTCACGCGAGGCGGCGATTTTATCGGCCTCGTTTAAGAGATTTTCCAGCAACGCTTCGAGGTCAGAATCTCGCGGGCTGCGGATATCCAGAGTGAGTTGAACTTCACCGGGGATGACATTCGCCGCACCGGGTAAACATTGTAGCGACCCGATAGTGGCGACAATGTCTGGGGCATAAGCGCGCGCTGCACTTTCAACGAAGGTCATCCAGGCCACCGCCGCCGCAAGCGCATCTTTACGAATCACCATTGGCACCGTGCCTGCATGCCCTGCTTCACCCGTGAAGCGGCACTTTAAACGACGAGCGCCGTTGATGGCTGTTACCACGCCAAGTGCCAGGTTTTCACGCTCCAGCACCGGCCCCTGCTCAATGTGTAACTCAAGATAAGCGCTGAATTCTTCCGGGCGGCGTGCCGCACTGTGAATCCGCGACGGATCAATACCTGCATTCACTAACGCCTGAGCAACACTGATTCCCGCTGCATCTTCACAGGCTAGCCAATTATCCGGCCATGTTCCGGTAATCCCACGGCTCCCCAACAACGTGATACCAAAACGCGTCCCTTCTTCATCAGCAAAGCCGACGATTTCAATCGCCTGCTCAAGCTGGAGATCGTGCTGATACAAGAAGGCGACAACTTCCAGTGCGCTTAACACCCCTAACATGCCATCGAAACGCCCGGCATTGCGCACGGTATCCAGATGTGACCCTAGCAAAATCGCCTGAGCACCTTCTCTTGCACCTTCGTAGCGCCCGCAAATATTCCCTACCGCATCCTGCCAGGTGGTCATTCCGACCTGTTCCATCCAACTGGCGACCAAATGGTTGGCACGTAAATGTTCGGTTGAAAGGTAGACACGCGTTAACTGGCCCGGGGTTTCGCTAATTTGCGCCAGCTCATCTGCTCGCTGCATGACGCGTTTCGCGGCCAGACTTGCCTGTGCGGCATTCATCGCAAGTTTTACCATCAGCGATTTTCCTGAGAATAGACATCCCACGCCGCCTGCATTGCAGCCCCTTGCGTCGTTTTAAAACCGAGGCGATTCAAGACGGCTTCAAGCGCGGTCAGCGTTTGCAGCACGCAATCTTTACGCGCGTTATAACCCATGGTGCCAATGCGCCATATTTTGCCTTGTAGCGGGCCAAATGAGGTGCCGATTTCGATATGGAAATCATCCAGCAGCATTTTGCGCACTTCTTCGCCGTGGACGACAGATGGGATCACCACGCCCAGTACGTTATTCATTTTATGTTGCAGATCGCCGAAAGTTTCCAGACCCATGCCCTGAATCCCGGCCACCAGCGCACGTCCGTGCAACTCGTGGCGAGCGATGCCCACATCCAGACCTTCTTCGAGAATAATGCGCGCGCATTCACGTGCGGCGAACAGCATGCTGGTGGCTTCAGTATGGTGGTTGAGACGTTCCGGTCCCCAGTAATCCATCACCATGCCAAGATCGAAATAATTCGAGTAGATCATTTCGTCATCGCCATCCTGATGCGCAGAGGTGCGGATCCCTTCTTCGATACATTTACGGCGGCGAATCACTTGTTCCATTTGCGGGCTGAGAGTGATGGGAGAACTACCAGATGGGCCGCCAAGGCATTTTTGCAGCCCCGCCGAAACGGCATCTAATCCCCATGCGTCGGTTTCCAGCGCGTTACCGCCAAACGAAGCGGTCGCATCGGTATAGAACAACACGCCGTGGCGGCGGCAGATTTCGCCCAGTTCAGCCAATGGCTGCAACATAGTCGTAGAAGTGTCGCCCTGAACGGTCAGCAGTAAACGGGGTTTAACACTTTTGATAGCATCTTCGATTTGGTCAGGCGTAAACACTTCGCCCCACGGCACTTCAATGGTGTGAACTTCAGCGCGGCAGCGGCGGGCAATTTCACATAGCAGATGACCAAAACGCCCAAACACCGGCACCAGCACTTTGTCACCAGGCCGAATAGCCGAAAGTAGAATTGCTTCAATGCCGGAACGGGAAGTGCCGTCTACCAGCATCGTCCAGCGGTTTTGGGTACGGAAAAGCTCGCGATACAGCACCATCACTTCATTCATATAGCCGGTCATGACCGGGTCATATTGCCCAATTAACTGGCTCGCCATGGCGCGTAATACACGCGGATCGGCATTAATGGGTCCCGGCCCCATCAATAAACGATGAGGTGGATTAATTTGTGTGAAGTGCTGAATATCGAACATGGCATTTCCTTTTATTCTGCGTGAAACAAAAGATTCTTTATTGAAATATTCTGCAACTAATGTGCCACCAATTTTTGTGAAAGACAAAAGAAGAAAAGAGACAGATGACATACCTCTTCGTAGGTCGGATAAGCAGCAGCGTCATCCGACAAAAGCGGCGAAAATGGTGGATGACTCTGCCGCTTATCCACCCTACAAAAACCCGTTCACTGACTCTTCATCTCTGAACCAGAATGGTTCCCATGATGCGTGCAAATGCACCACTAAAGTGCATTACCGTTGTTCCAGCTCATCCAGTTCGGAATACAACTCAGCAATATGATGAATACGCTGGCGACCGGTGGTTAGCGCCTCGTGGAGTACCGCATTAGACAACAAGTTCACCAGGCTCATCGCGCTGCTATAGCTATCAAAAGCTGAAACGCTATCAAGCGGTGCTGCAAAGTGCCAGCGGCAGAATGGCGTAAGACCTGAGCCTTGCGCTTCGCTCATTACCAGCAACGGTATCTGGCGCTTATGCAGGTTTGCCAGCAATGGCTTGATAATTCTCGGCCTTCTGCGAAACGCGATAGCAATAACGCAATCCTGCTCACTGATATCCACCACTTCTTCTGCCAGCGTCTGGCCCGGTTGCGGCAGTAACCAGACATCGTTGCGAGTCTGCAATAACTGTTGGCGCAAATGCGTCGCCACTGGCCATGAATTCCTTAAGCCAATGATGAAGATACGTTTTGAGGTATTAATCGCACTCACGACATCGGCAAATTGCTGCGTATCCAGCAGGCTAACCCACTGCGTCAGGTTGGCCATTTCTTGCTTATAATGTCGTGCTAATAAGGTGTTTCCCTGCACTGCATCACGGTTTTCTGTCAGCGGCATTCCGCTCTGGCGCAAGGTACGTAACTCTTCACGCATATCTTTGTAACGGTCATAGCCCAAACGCTTAAATAAACGGCTAACCGTGGCTTTTGATACGCCAGAAAGGCGAGCAAGTTCCGCGCTGTTGTAGCTAATCAGGTCGTCAAAATGATCGAAAATAAATGTGGCAACACGTTGTTCTTGCGGAGAAAGCTGCTCATATGTCGCTCTTAAACGCTCATCTAATTGTTTCATTATGACCTCTGTAACTTTTGTTTCACTCGAGCCTGGCACAGTGAAATCAACCGCGTCAACCTGGAACATCTTTTGCTTAAAGATAACCCCGTCTTCCATTCTGAGAGATAACACGATGATGCAAAGCAATATGGCACCTTCCGGCATGGCGGTGACTCCGCACCATTTGGCCAGTGAATCCGCATTATCCGTGCTACGCCACGGGGGGGACGCCATCGAAGCGATGGTCGCGGCGGCGGCAACTATCGCCGTAGTTTATCCGCATATGAATGGTATTGGCGGGGATGGCTTTTGGTTGATCGTGCCGCCAGAAGGCGAACCGATTGCCATTGATGCCAGCGGTGCAGCAGGTTCGCTTGCCTCACTGGAGTTTTACGCCGGTGAAAACGCAATCCCACATCGTGGCCCAAAAGCGGCATTAACCGTACCTGGCACGCTAAGTGGTTGGGACGAAGCGCTAAAAATTGCCGGGCAACTCGGTGGCGGGCAATTACCTCTCTCGCGTTTATTGGCTGACGCCATCCGCTATGCGGCAGATGGTATTCCGGTGACCCAATCTCAGGCGCTCGCCACACACAGTAAATATGACGAACTGGTTAACATCACCGGTTTTGCCGAAACCTTTCTGGAACGAGGCGAAATCCCACGCGCGGGCAGCCGGTTTACTCAACCACGGCTGGCCGAAACGCTGACACGCCTGACCGTTGAAGGGCTTGATAGCTTTTATCGCGGGCCATTAGCCACACTGCTTGCCGAAGAACTCGCTGATTTAGGGATGCCGATTAACTTACAGGACCTCGCCGCCCAGCGTGCAAAACGCCGTATTCCGCTGCATCTGCACCACCAGCAGGGTGAGATTTATAATATGACGCCGCCAACTCAGGGCCTGGTTTCACTGGCGATTCTGGGGATCACCGACCATTTAGAGATGGCGCAAGCCAACGAAACCCAAACGGTTCACCGTATCGTCGAGGCCACTAAAAAAGCCTTCGCCCTGCGCGACAAATACATCACCGATCCTCGTCATATCACGACATCAATCCAAAGCCTGTTAGATCCCGCGCCACTTGCGGCGCTGGCCGCAGAAATTGATGACGGTAAAGCCGCAAACTGGGGAACCGGAAAAGGCCCTGGCGACACAGTCTGGATGGGCGTGATTGATAGCAGCGGCCTGGCCGTTTCGTTTATTCAAAGCATTTATCACGAGTTCGGAAGCGGCGTGGTTCTGCCAAAAAGCGGTGTGCTTTGGCAAAACCGTGGCGCAGCTTTCAGCCTCAACCCCGATAGTCTGTTAAGTCTTGCGCCCGGTAAACAGCCGTTTCACACCCTGAATCCGGCAGCGGCCCGCCTGGCTGATGGACGGACGATGGTGTATGGCTCGATGGGCGGCGACGGGCAACCGCAAACCCAGGCAGCCATTTTTACCCGCCATGTGATTCAGGGTATGCCGTTACAGGAAGCCGTTAGCGCCCCGCGCTGGTTACTGGGCAGAACCTGGGGGCAAGCCTCAGACAGCCTGAAATTAGAAGCCAGATTTAGCCAAGAGACTTTCGACACCCTGCGCCAGTTAGGGCATGAGGTTGAGTCTCTGCCAGATTTTAGTGAAGCCGTCGGCCATGCGGGTGCAATTGTGCGCCATACCAATGGCATGCTTGAAGGGGCTTACGACCCGCGCAGCAACGGCAGCGCGGCAGGATTTTAAGGAGGTAAAAATGACATTAAATTCTATCGACTGGCCCGCGTACATCAAAGTCATGGAACAACTTCTCAACGTTCCACTCGATGAAGCACGCCGTAAAGAACTTGAAATACAACTGGCTCGCATGGAGACCCTGGCAGAACCGTTAATGGATTTTCCGCTACCGCAACGCCAGGAAGTCTCCGGAGTCTATAAATTATGAGCGAACTTTCCATTCGCGATATTCAGCAAGGATTAGCCAGCGGCGAGTTTTCAGCTCACGAATTGGCCAGGCTTACACTGGAAAAAATCACACAGGCTAATCCCGAGATTAATGCTTTTACTGAAGTGACCGCGCAGCGTCTGCTACAAGAAGCCGAAGCCATTGATCAACAGTGCGCACGTGGTGAAACACTGCCGCCATTAGCGGGTGTGCCTTATGCGGTAAAAAATCTGTTTGATATTAAAGGGGTGACGACGCTGGCTGGCGCAGAACTGTTTAGCTCGCAACCCCCGGCAAATAGCGATGCATTTGCCATCAAACAGCTGACTACTGCCGGAGCCATGCTTTCAGGCGCACTGAATATGGATGCCTACGCCTACGGTTTCACCACCGAAAATAGCTATTACGGCGCGACCCGCAACCCACATGATCTGGCACGAATTGCCGGAGGATCATCCGGCGGTTCTGCGGCTGCCGTCGCGGCTGGCATGGTGAACTTTACGTTGGGTACCGATACTAACGGATCGATTCGCGTGCCAGCTTCGCTGTGTGGTGTGCTCGGGCTAAAACCGACATTTGGGCGGCTTTCACGCAGCGGCAGCCAACCTTTTGTTGCCAGCCTCGATCATATTGGCCCGCTGGCGCGTAACGTCGACGATCTGGCTCGCGTGTACGATGCCCTTCAGGGCGCGGATCCAAGCGATCACTTTCAGTCCATACGCAGCATCGATCTGACCAGTGAAAAACTGCAACCGGCTGGAAGTTTGCGTTGCGCGGTTCTGGGCGGTTTTTTTGATGACTGGTGTGACGCCGACGCCAAAGCGGCGGTGGCTCAGGTCGCTCACTCTCTTGCGGCGCTCGAGTCTATTTCATTGCCGGAAGTTGAATTAGCACGCTCGGCGGCATTTTTGCTCTCGGCTGCCGAAGGGGGAAATCATTACTTGCCCGCATTGCGCAAGCACGCTGAACAGTTTGAGCTGAATTCCCGCGAGCGCCTTTTGGCTGGCGCCATGACGCCATCAGCCTGGTACACACAGGCACAAAGGTTTCGGGCATGGTTCCGTGATAAAACACTGCCGCTTTTCAAGCAATACGATCTGCTCATCGCACCCGCGACACCTTGCTGCGCCACGCTGATAGGCCAGCAAACAATGCGGATCAACGGGGCAGACCTTCCAGTCAAATCCAGTATGGGAATGCTGACACAACCCATTTCCTTCCTCGGCCTGCCGGTTGTGACGGTGCCATTAGCCACTGCCCATGGCAGCCCAATTGGTGTGCAACTCATTGCCGCGCCCTGGCGAGAAGATATCTGCCTGAGAGCCGCCCATCAGCTTGAAATAAAGGGTATGCTGATGGGAAAACCCACCAGGTAAGGTAAATACTATGATGCGTGACAATATTGATCGTCCTGCCATCGTCAATGAGGTAAGCGCTGCGTTTTACCGCTACGAACAGGCGTTAATTAGCAACGATGTCGCCGTATTAGATGAATTATTTTGGTCCGATCCCCGCACCGTTCGCTACGGTGCCAGTGAAAATCTGTATGGAATCGACGAGATCAGAGCGTTCAGGAATACCCGCTCTACTCAGGGGTTAGAGCGGCTGTTGCAAAATACCACCATCACAACTTACGGTGATGACATGGCGGTGGCCAGCACTGAATTTACTCGCGAAGGCAGTGACAAAATTGGCCGCCAGATGCAGACCTGGGTCAAGTTCCCCTATGGCTGGCGGATAGTCGCCGCACACGTCAGTATCATGAGCTAAGCTGTGGGCGGGTAAACTCGTGTTACCCGCAGCCACTCAAATCAGCCTTTAAACGGATGCGTCTTCACCCAATGCTCGGCAATATCCTGACGGCGGCAAATCCACACATCATCATGCTGCTGCAGATAATCCAGAAAACGTTGTAACGCCCTGAATCGCCCCGGACGCCCCAGTAAACGGCAGTGCATGCCGATAGACATCATTTTCGGCGCGGTTTCCCCTTCCTCGTACAACACATCAAAGCTGTCTTTCAGATAGGTATAAAACTGCTCGGCGGTATTAAAACCTTGCGCGGTGGCAAAGCGCATATCATTGGCATCCAGGGTATATGGCACCACCAGATGCGGCTTGATGGAACCGTCGCTACAGGTCACTTCACTCCAGAATGGCAAGTCGTCGCCGTAATAATCGCTGTCGTAAAGGAAGCTGCCGTTTTCCGCCACCAGCCTGCGCGTGTTCGGGCTATCGCGGCCGGTATACCAACCCTGCGGTTTGCTGCCGAACAAATCCTCCAGGATTTCGATCGCCTGGTGCATATGCTGGCGTTCAGTCGCTTCATCGAGATTTTGATAGTGGATCCAGCGCCAGCCGTGGCTCACCACGTCGTAATCCGCCGCTTTAATCGCGGCGACGATTTCAGGATTTCGCGCCAGCGCCATTGCGACGCCGAAAATACTCATCGTCAGGCCGCGTTTTTGAAACTCATTGTGGATACGCCAGAAACCCGCGCGGGAACCATATTCGTACAGTGAATCCATCGACATATGGCGGTCGGGGAAGCTGGCGGCACCGATAATATCGGAGAGGAATTGTTCAGATCCGGCATCGCCATGCAGAACATGGTTCTCACCGCCTTCTTCAAAATTCAGCACAAACTGCACGGCGACTCGGGCGTTATTCGGCCATTGCGCATGAGGTGGTTTACCCGCATAACCTTTCATGTCACGCGGGTAGTTCTCGGTAAAGTGATAGCGCTTATTTTTCGCTACTTCATTCATGGTTCGGTTCCTTATGAGCCGAGCCAGAACATCAACTCAGCATGTCAAAACAGCCTGATAACGGCTTTTTATTCGGATACGCGAGATCACCGTGTTTGCTGGTTCCAAGTCCAAGTGCGATGAGGGATTCCACCATTTTCACCGCAGCGGTGACGCCATCAATAACAGGAACACCCAATTCGGCCGTTAGCTCACGGGCAAGATTTGCCATCCCCCCGCAGCCAAGCACAATCGCCCCGCTGTTATCTTCTTTTATGGCCTGGATACAACGCTCGCGTACCTTCATCTGAGCAAGACCCGTGCCATCTTCTAATGCCAGAACCGGCAAATCGATGGCGTGCAGCGCGGCACAATGATGCTCAAACCCATACTGC
This sequence comes from Buttiauxella sp. S19-1, assembly GCF_022134725.1. Lineage (NCBI taxonomy): Bacteria > Pseudomonadati > Pseudomonadota > Gammaproteobacteria > Enterobacterales > Enterobacteriaceae > Buttiauxella > Buttiauxella sp. S19-1. Next base: position 11,699 of record NZ_JAHWLU010000004.1, on the reverse strand, counting down.
CGAAGTAAATGACGGGCAATAATCACCGTTCGCGGCAAAGTGGTGACAATAGAAAAGCGCGTGGCAACCATTGTGGCGGTATGCATCGCAGCTTCGGCAATACCTATTACCGGCCCAGTTGCCAGTTCACGCGCGGCCAGCAAACCGGGGTCACCAAAACAGGCAATCACATGGCCGCTGACTCCCTGCTCTTTACCGCGTTTGATTTGCTCAAGAACTCCGATAGCAGCAATCGTTTCATCAAAATGTCCTTCTATAGATTCCACACCCTGTGAGGAGCAGACAGCAATAATCTCGCTGGTGTTTGCGGCTACGCTGCGAGCCGCTTCGGCGATAGTGTGGGTCATCGCCACATTGGTGTTGGGATTGACCACCTGAATCAAATGTTTCTTCACGTTCACTCCTTTTGGTTCCGTTAGCCCAGTGATTAGCACCACTTCTGGGCAAAAAATTAAACATCTGCACCATGAAAAGGCGCGTCATTCCTGGATGCTCTTCATTTTCTGCTTTCGTAGTCCGCGGTTTGCGTCTTGCTGCTAAAAAATCAAACCTGGCCTGGTTCCTGCAACAAAGGTTTCAGACAATCCGTCAGCATCTGTTTTTATTAGGGAGCAGATATCATGCCAGGTATTAAACACAACACGACAGCCATGAACGATAACGCCGGTTATAGCCCACGTTTATGCAATGAAGATTTGGCGCCGACGCGCAACCAGACATGGTCCTGGTACAATATTTTTTCTTTCTGGATGTCCGATGTCCACAGTATGGGCGGCTACGTGGTCGCCGCCAGCTTCTTCACCTTGGGGCTGGCGAGCTGGCAAGTTTTGCTTTGCCTGTTAGTCGGGATTTGCATCGTTCAGCTTTGTGCGAACCTGGTGGCCAAACCAAGCCAAATGGCTGGTGTACCTTACGCAGTGATTTGCCGTCAGGCATTTGGCGTGTTCGGAGCCAATATTCCGGCGGTAATTCGTGGGTTAATCGCCTTCGCCTGGTACGGCATACAAACCTGGCTGGCAGCCAACGCCCTGATGCTGGTTATGCTGAAATTCTGGCCATCACTGGCACCCATGACCACCGGGCACTTCCTCGGGCTTTCACATCTCGGCTGGATTTGTTTCGGCATTATGTGGGTGCTGCAGGCGATGGTGTTCTGGCACGGTATGAACGCGATTAAGCGCTTTATTGATATCGCCGGGCCTGCGGTTTACATCGTGATGATGGCTTTGGCTGGCTGGATTTTGTATCAGACAGGCTTTGATGGCATTTCATTTACGCTTGCCAGCAAACAACTGACTTCTGGTGAGCAAGCGTGGCAGATGTTGACTGCAATCGCTCTGGTGGTTTCGTACTTCTCCGGCCCACTGCTGAACTTCGGTGACTTCTCGCGTTACGGCAAGAGTATGAAAGAGATCCGCCGTGGTAACCGTTGGGGGCTACCATTTAACTTCTTACTGTTCTCTATTGTTACCGTGATCATTGTCTCCGGGACACAATCGCTGTTCGGCAAAATGATTACCGACCCTATCGAAACCGTCAGCCACGTTGGTAACAGCCTCGCAATGGCAATTGGTTTGCTGACCATGATCACCGCCACCATTGGTATTAATATCGTGGCGAATTTCGTGTCACCGGCTTTCGATTTCTCTAACTGCTCACCACAGAAAATCAGCTTCCGTACCGGTGGCATGATTGCGGCAGTAGGCTCAGTACTGCTGACCCCGTGGAATTTGTTCCAGTCGCCAGAACTTATTCACTACACGCTCGATGTGCTGGGATCGTTCATTGGACCGCTGTTCGGCATTTTGTTAACTGATTTCTATATCATTAAACGCAGCAAAATTTATGTCGAGGATCTGTTTGATGACACATCAAAAGGGCGTTACTGGTACAAAAGTGGCTTCAATCCCAAAGCGATTCTGGCACTACTGCCCTCAGTCGCCGTTTGCCTGACCATCAGCTTTATTCCATCGCTGCATGAAGTAGCTAACTTTAGCTGGTTTATCGGTGCATTCCTGAGTGCAGGTTGTTACCGCTGGCTGGCACGTGCGGAAATAGAGAGTGAAGTGGCGGGATATAACGGACAGGTTGTTGCTTCAAAAGATTAGGCTTCAGAAACGACGAAAGCCTGAATCATTTCTGATTCAGGCTTTCTGATTGTGGCGGAACGGACGGGACTCGAACCCGCGACCCCCTGCGTGACAGGCAGGTATTCTAACCGACTGAACTACCGCTCCGCGTTTGTTCCCCGTCGGGAACGAGGCAGATATTACGTATTGCACTCATGAGCGTCAATGTTTTTTCTTATAAATCTAATCGCTTGCCGCTATTTTCACCCAAACGGTTATTTTTAATCCATCAATGCTGTTTTTACATGCGCCACAGACAACTTCCACCCTTCTTTTCTACCAAATCAAGTCTCGACTCATGTGCTTCCAATTCTGCATCGCTGGCCCGAATGATGCGTACGCCCGAACTCTGGCGGACAACACGCTGAATACCGTTGTCTCCACTACGCTGTTGAACATCCCCTTCCATAGCAAACTTCAGAGAGGTTTGCCCACCGGTCATCATTAAATAGACATCAGACAGGATTTGGGCATCGAGCAATGCGCCGTGCAGCGTTCGTTTACTGTTGTCTATTTCGTAGCGCGAGCAAAGAGCATCGAGGCTGTTACGCTTGCCAGGGAACATCTTACGTGCGAGTGCAAGGCTGTCCGTGATTTTGCAGAAAGTATTGGTTTTTGGGATATCGCGCTTGAGCTTACTGAACTCGTAGTCCATAAACCCGATATCAAACGATGCGTTATGGATAACCAGTTCTGCACCGCGGATGTAATCCATAAACGAATCAGCAACCTGGTCAAAGGTTGGTTTATCCGCCAGAAACTCATCGGCAATTCCATGGACACCAAATGCTTCCGGGTCCACCAGCCGGTCTGGCTTTAAGTAGACATGGAAGTTATTGCCTGTCAGGCGGCGGTTGATCACTTCAACCGCACCGATTTCAATAATGCGGTGCCCTTCGTAGTGAGCACCGATTTGGTTCATACCGGTGGTTTCAGTATCGAGAACGATCTGTCGTGTAATTGCTGTGCTCATGGCGCTCGTTTATGTCAGACTTGGTTTTTTAATCACAGGAAGTCTACCAGAGATGCGTAAACAGGTAGAAATTTTCACCGATGGCTCTTGCCTCGGTAACCCAGGGCCAGGTGGATACGGCGCCATTCTACGGTACAAACAACACGAAAAAATTTTTAGTGTCGGTTATCGTTTGACGACGAATAATCGCATGGAAATGATGGCCGCTATTGTTGCTCTTGAGGCGTTAATCGAGCCTTGTGACATTGTGCTCAGCACCGACAGTCAGTATGTTCGCCAGGGAATTACCCAATGGATCCATAACTGGAAAAAGCGCGGCTGGAAAACTGCCGATAAAAAACCAGTGAAAAATGTCGACCTATGGCAGCGTCTTGATGCGGCTTTGAGCGAGCACAAAATCAGTTGGGAATGGGTGAAAGGGCATGCCGGCCACCCTGAAAACGAACGCTGCGATGAACTGGCACGCGTTGCCGCTTCTAATCCAACTCTTGAGGATGTTGGTTATCAACCAGAGGTGACGAAACTTTAGTCGTTTTCCGAAACTGCCTGGTAGCGCCAACTGCCGAGCGGATTTGCGTTTTCGCTTTTCGGCTTTTCATTGGGTTAAGCGTAAGTGGCAAGGTCCTCTTACGCGCCACTATGACATGCATGCAGCCCAGCGCTGGCAAGTGAGTACTCAGCATTTTTCCGCCTTGTTTACTCCAGGGTAAAACCTGGAAACTTCGCTGGTGCATGACTTCAAAATTCAGCAATGCCAACCAATCGAAAATCCTCATCGGCGTAAACATTCGGCAATGATACGGCGTGCGCTTGCGCATAAATGGCACTGTTTTGCCCAAACCTAACAAACTCATCGGGTTGAAGCTGCTCAGAATTAACCATCCGTCATCAATTAATATTCGATCGGCTTCACGCAGTAATCCGTGAGGATCCTGGCACCAGGGCAATGTATGGGCCAACATACAAGCATCTACAGATTTCGCCGCAAAGGGTAAATGAAGTGGATCGGCATTAACCTGAAGCCTGTCGCCCTGAAGTGCGACATTAACCTGATGTGAAATAGCGCAAGCTTCAGTGTTAATTTCAGCGCTTAGGTTGCCTATCTTCAATAGATGGAAACCAAACATTTTAGCAAGCCAGGGCTGGAGTTGAGTTTCCAGTGCCTCACGGTAGTACTCGCCCCACGGGAGTTCTCCCCAATGATGCGGTGAAATGAAATTTTCAGGTATCCTTGCCGGTTTCATCACTACCTTCTTAGCGCAATTCAAAGAGGTCGAATTATGAATCTTAACAGTATTTCCGCATTCCAGGATAACTACATCTGGGTTCTGAATGATGAGCAGGGTAAATGTATCATTGTGGACCCTGGTGAGGCTCAACCGGTGCTAAAAGCGATTGAAGAGAATCACTGGCAGCCAGAAGCCATTTTACTGACACACCATCACAACGATCATGTAGGTGGTGTAAAAGAACTTCTCAAAAAGTACCCAGGCCTTGTGGTATATGGGCCCGAAGAGACACAAGATAAGGGAACGAACCGGGTAGTCAGAGAGGGCGATAAGGTCAATATTTTGAAGTGTGAATTTAGCGTTATTGCTACACCCGGTCACACTTTAGGACATATCTGTTTCTATAGTAAACCTTATCTTTTTTGCGGCGACACGATGTTTTCCGGGGGGTGTGGCAGACTTTTTGAAGGTACCGCCGAGAATATGTATGATTCTTTTCAAAAGCTTAACAAACTCCCTGCTGATACGTTAATTTGTTGTGCACATGAGTACACGCTTTCAAATATGAAATTTTCCTTATCTATCTTGCCTGACGATGATGAGTTAAACCGTTATTGTCGAAAAGTTAAGGAGTTACGCGCAAAAAACCACTCAACCTTACCCAGTTCCCTGGCAATTGAGCGTAATATAAATTTATTTTTAAAAACAAATGACCTTGATTTAAAAGAAAAAATTTCTAAAGAAACAAACTTGCAACAACCACAGCAAATATTTGCCTGGTTACGGACAAAGAAAGACTCTTTCTGAATTTTCTGGTTGTGTTGTTGGAAAGCTGAAGGTATTCTTGCTCGTCTTTTAAGCAACTATTGACACACACATGAAGGCAAAAGCGATATTACTCGCCTCTGTCCTGCTTGTGGGGTGCCAGGCGTCAAAGTATGACGGCAACATCCAACAGCACGCACAGAGTCTGTCTGCAGCTGGTCAAGGTGAAGCAGGTAAGTACACAAGTACGCGATGGATGGACGATGGGACATATCTCGCAGATAACCAAAACTTGTGGAACTTCATTGGCGACGAGCTAAAGATGGGGATACCGGAAAATACCCGGATCCGCGAACAGAAACAGAAGTACCTTAAGAATAAGAGCTATCTCCACGATGTAACATTACGGGCAGAGCCGTATATGTACTGGATTGCCGGGCAAGTTAAGAAACGCAACATGCCAATGGAACTAGTACTGCTACCCATAGTGGAGAGCGCTTTTGACCCCCACGCTACATCATCTGCGAATGCCGCTGGCATCTGGCAGATTGTACCGAGCACGGGTCGAAATTATGGTTTAAAACAGACCAAAGCATACGATGCACGTCGTGATGTAGTGGCTTCAACCACTGCTGCACTCGATATGATGCAACGTCTGAACAAGATGTTTGACGGCGACTGGTTGTTAACCGTGGCGGCGTATAACAGCGGCGAAGGTCGTGTACTGAAGGCAATGAAAGCGAATAAAGCGCGTGGCTTGCCCACAGATTTTTGGTCGCTTTCACTGCCACGGGAAACCAAGATTTACGTACCTAAAATGCTGGCTTTGAGTGATATTCTCAAGAACAGCCAAAAGTACGGTGTACGCCTGCCGACCACTGACGAAAGCCGTGCATTAGCACGTGTAGAAGTGAGTGATCCGGTTGAGCTTACGCAGGTTGCCGAAATGGCCGGGATATCATTAAGTACGCTGAAAACGTTCAACGCTGGGGTTAAAACTTCGACGATAGGCAAAAATCAGCGTTATGTAATGGTACCTAAAAAGCATGCTGATAAGCTTAAAGCCTCTTTGGCTGCAGGTGAAATTGCAGCAGTGCAACCTACGTTAGTCGCTGATAACAGAGCTAATGCAGGCAGCAACAAATCTTATCGTGTTCGTTCAGGGGATACCTTATCGAGCATTGCTACACGCTTAGGCGTGAGCTCTAAAGATTTGCAAAGCTGGAACGGCATCCGCGGCGCACATATCAAAGTTGGTCAAACACTTAGCGTCAAAAAAGGCGATGAGCGTTTAGCGAAAAACGATAGCATCACTTACAAGGTTCGTAAGGGTGATTCATTGTCGAGTATTGCAAAACGTCACGGCGTGAACATTAAAGATGTATTGCGCTGGAACGATGATACTGACGATCTGAAACCTGGCGATCAGCTAACACTGTACGTTGGCAACAACTCTACACCTGATACGTGATTGTTAATCAAAGAAAAAGGCACCTTTTAGGTGCCTTTTTTATTTATCACTTACACTCGTTTAGCTTCAAGCATGATAATGTCGCTTGTGAACGAACCGTCCGTTTGCAATTCAAAGTAGCGCCGCACTTCATCTGATGCACTTTGCTGATACATCCGAATAGCGTCAGCAAGTGTTGCAGGTGTTCTCATCCGCGCAATCCAGCTTGAGAACTCCAGATTCAAGCGGTCGCACAACAGATTTTGTGAGCTCAGCCCTGCGTCATTAAACAGACTCAACCATTCGCCACTAGAATAATTACGCACGTGAGAGGTATCGCGTAATGCTTCTACCGTTTGCAACCAGATGTCTAACACAGGGTGTCCCGGAGACATCACATCCATGAAAATGACAACACCGCCAGGTTTCAATACGCGCCTTACTTCACGCAACGCTTTACCGACATCATGCCAGTGGTGGGCTGAATAACGGCTTATCACAACATCAAATGAGCAATCATCGAAAGGTAAGACTTCAGCGTAACCCTGCTGAGTTTCAACATTATTGATCCCACGAGCTTTAGTCGCTTCATTCACCACAGCCAGCATTTGCTCTGAGAGATCATAAGCAACAACGTCCCTCACCTGCGCTGCCGCAATAAAGCTCGCGTGCCCGGCCCCACATCCCATATCGAGTAATCGAGCCTGTGGAAATGCCACCAGGCGTTCACTGAGGCGTTCGAGATCACGACCAGAAGCATGAACCGCACTGGTCAGATAGGCACTAGCCTGTGAGCCAAATTGCTGATCGACTTTGTCATGGTGAGATTGTGTTGTCATTGTCTTGTCCTTGCAGTTGATGATAAGAAAGGGCAGCACATAGGTCTGCCCGATGGCAGACCTGACTAACCTTACTTCAGCTCAGGTTTGCCGGGACGGAATTCGACTAGTAGAGGGTTATGGTCAGATGCGCGAGTCACCAGAACAGAGGCTTCTGTGACGTTCAAACCACGGTAAAACACGAAATCGAGTGGGCGCCCAAATGCACGACGGCGATGATCATCAGTGAAGCGCACTTCGCGTAATGTCATTTCACGAGCGAAGCGGTAAAGCGCATTCATACGTGGGCGACTCCAGGCATTGAAATCCCCTGCCATGATAACTGGGCCGTTATGGTGACCAATTTGGTCGCCAATTGGACCAAGTTGTTTGCTGTACACATCCACGCCGAGACTAAAGTTCACAGCATGAATATTAACGACCATCAACAGCCGCCCATCAGGTAATGGATAAACTGTCACTAATGCGGATTTAGATAGACGTAAAATCGGTTCTCTTTCGCGTAATGGACAGCAATAAACAGGATGTGCCGCAGATAACGTCATGACGCCTGAAGGATGTTGAGGCAATACAAAAGCCGGTACCTGGTCTGCCGCCAGATAATTACTGGTGGCAAATCTAACCAGTTCAGGCGTAGTTTGCGCTTCTTGCAATAAAACCAGGTGGGCATCTTTCCCGAAATTTTGCAGCACTGAAAGCCATTCTGCGCGCTGTTGCTTGAAGATGTTCCATACCAATACTTTTAATGATGCCTCACTCGGCAGGGGTTCTCCGGGCGGCAATGCCTGACCTATAGTCGCAAATGAGCCAGGAGGCAGAATGCGTTCTGCTGGCTGACCGGCAACATATCTCATGGCATAAGTATTTTTGCGCACGTTTTTACTAATGACTCCTGTAACCAAAGAAGCCTCCACATCGAAGGCTGTCTTTCAGTTATAGGGACTTTAGAGTCGAGTTTCAACGACCAATTCAAACCATTGCTGAACAAGACCGTAAGTAATTGCTAACAATCTGGCTCGCGTAGGTTAACCGATAGCAATTTCACGGCGTGTATCAAGCCGACCACTGAAGTTAATTAACAGTAATGCACCAGCGACAATAACCGCCCCGATCCATGGGGTTTGCTCCAAACCAAAGCTTTGCACTGTTTGTCCGCCAATAATCGATCCTAATGCTATCCCAATATTAAATGCGGCAATATTTAGTCCAGAGGCAACATCTACCGCATTTGGGGTATATTCCTCTGCTTTCTGCACCACGTAGACCTGCAAACCAGGCACATTTCCGAAGGCAAAAACCCCCATAATCAGCACTGTGACTAACGATCCAACATGTGAACTCGCGGTAAATTGAAACACTAAAAGTAATACAGCAAGTGAAGCAAAAATAAACTTTAATGCCGGTACTGCACCATGGCGATCTGCAAGTTTACCTCCCCAGATATTGCCAATCGCAACAGAAACGCCGTAGCCCAATAAAATCCAACTTACTGCCGCCGGTGAATAACCTGCAAGGTCTTGCATCATCGGAGCCAGGAAGGTGAATGCGGTAAACACACCGCCATAGCCCAGCGCAGTGATCGCATAAATGATCAGCAAGCGAGGATGGGTCATCACTTTTAATTGATCTTTAAGGCTAGCGACTGCTCGCATCGGGATATCTTTAGGAACCAGAATAGTGCTGCTAATTAAGGCAATAACTCCGATAACAGATACCGCAAGGAAGGTTTCACGCCAGCCGAAATGCTGGCCGATATACGTCCCAAGTGGAACACCTGTCACCAGGGCAACGGTTAAACCACCAAACATAATCGCTATCGCTGAGGCAGCTTTCTCCTTAGGTACGAGGCTTGTTGCAATCGTGGAGCCAATTGAAAAGAACACTCCGTGTGTCAGACCCGTCAGCAGACGAGCAACAACCAATGTTTCATAGTTTGGTGACAGCCAGGCTAACAAATTGCCTGCAGTGAAAAGTGCCATTAAACCTACCAACAGCTGTTTGCGTGGGAGTTTTCCTGTCAGAGCAGTTAATACCGGTGCTCCGACGGCAACACCCAATGCGTAAATTGAAACCAGTAACCCAGCAGAAGGTAGTGAAATTGAAAGTTGATCGGCAATTGTTGGCACCAACCCAACAATAACGAATTCGGTAGTACCGATAGCAAATGCACTGATAGTCAGTGCCCATAGTGCCAGTGGCATGATTTACTCCATAGCAGGTGTCTTTTGATGGCACGCAGTATGGCAAGGTGGTTAAATAACAAAAATATGCAAAATCTCAATACAATTTTGTCTCAGGAGCAATAATGAAAGCCACCTCTGAAGAACTGGCAATTTTTGTCGCCGTTGTGGAAAACGGAAGTTTCAGTCGTGCGGCAGTGCAACTCGAACAAGCAAATTCAGCTGTGAGTCGTTCGGTAAAGAAACTAGAGATGAAGTTGGGTGTGACACTTCTTAATCGTACAACGCGCCAGTTGAGCTTGACTGAGGAAGGTGAGCGCTATTTCCGCCGCGTACAGCAGATCTTGCAAGATATGACCACCGCAGAAAATGAGTTGATGGAAACCAGACAAAGCCCGCGTGGTTTACTGCGTATCGATGCTGCCACACCAGTAATGCTACATCTTTTAATGCCGTTGATTAAACCATTCCGTGAACGTTACCCGGATGTGACACTTTCTCTCATTTCATCAGAAACATTCATAAATCTGATTGAGCGCAAAGTAGATGTTGCTATACGCGCAGGTACTTTGACTGACTCAACTCTACGAGCCAGACCGCTTTTTACCAGCCGCCGTAAAATTATCGCATCACCAGAATATTTAGCGCAGCATGGCTTACCACAATGTGCAGAAGATCTTCAGGATCATATTTGCCTGGGTTTTTCTGAGACGGAGAGTTTGAATAAATGGCCTGTCGCACAGTCTGATGGGTTACGGTATGACATAACACCAGGAATAACCTCAAACAGTGGTGAGACTCTCAAGCAACTTTGCCTGAATGGGAATGGGATAGCCTGCCTTTCTGACTATATGATTAACAGGGAAATTGCTGAGGGGAAGTTTGTCGAATTACTGGCTGATAAGTTACTGCCGGTAGAGATGCCATTTAGCGCGGTGTATTACAGTGATCGGGCCGTGAGTAGTCGGATACGGGCGTTCATTGATTTTCTGAGTGAACATGTTCAACAGCCCCCGCAGGGGCTGTAATGGGTAATCAATCCCACTCAGGAGCCAAACCTTCTGGGCTAACCAGCCGGTCATTGCAATCCAGAGCAGCAATAGTAGTCATATCTTCAGTATCGAGAAGCACAGCCTGTGCTTGTAAATTACTTTGCAAATTCTCGCGCTTAGTCGAAGAAGGAATGACTGCGTAACCCAACTGCATTGCCCACGCTAAAATAACCTGGGCCGGAGTCGCATTATGTTTCAGTGCAATCTGGCTAATCACTTCGTCTTTCAGAGCCTTGCCATAGGCAAGCGTCATATATGACGTTATATGAATCCCCTGCACTTGTGCCCATTCAACTACCTTGCGATTCTGTAAGTAAGGTGAAAGCTCAATCTGGTTAGTTGCAATATTTTCAGCCCCAACGGTATCAATAGCCTTCTGCATCAGGTCAATATTGAAGTTAGAAACACCAATATGGCGAGTCAAGCCTTCACTTTTTGCTTCCAACAATGCCTGCATGAATTCTTCTACCGAAACAGCATTATTCGGTGAAGGCCAGTGAATAAGTGTCATATCAACGTATGGCGTACGCAGTTTACGCAAACTTTCCTTCAGACTTGGAATTAATTGGTCTTTGCCAAGATTCTCAATCCAAATTTTGGTGGTGAGAAACAGTTCATCACGCCCCACTCCACTTTCTTCAATCGCCTGGCCGACTGCAGGTTCATTGTCATAGATTTGAGCTGTATCTACGGCACGGTATCCCAGTTCAAGAGCAGTTTTTACCGATGCGATAACAACGTCGTCTTTTAAGCGAAAAGTACCTAAACCAAATGCAGGAATTGTCATTTTTTACCTCGTTGGGGGATATATATTTGTTATACGAGGATTATGGAGGTGATTACTTTGCTAAAAAAGAGATCCAAATGCAGAAGATATTTGCGAAATTAACAATAATAAGAAAATTTCCAGTGAATTTTAGACGGCAAAAAGCCCTGAGTCCAAAAGACTCAGGGCTTAATAAGTGGCGGAACGGACGGGACTCGAACCCGCGACCCCCTGCGTGACAGGCAGGTATTCTAACCGACTGAACTACCGCTCCACCGAATTTCTTTACTACCACCAGATGTCACAGTCTGGCTTT
>NZ_JAHWLU010000003.1:0-99087 GCF_022134725.1 Buttiauxella sp. S19-1 | reverse complement strand
CGCTACTGGCTACGGCTTCATCCGCAAGAATCGCTGCATTGCCACGCTGACTCAAACGCACCAGGCTTTCTATGTCATGAGCGGCAACAGGCTGTTCGATTAAGTCGATTCCCATCGCGTCGAGTTCCGCACAGCCGCGTACTGCCTGGCTTGCATCCCACGCCTGGTTGACATCGACACGGATACTGGCTTGCGAACCAAGAGCTTCGATGATGGCGCGCGTATGTTGCAGATCGGTGCGTAAATCCCGAGCACCGATTTTCAGCTTAAAGGCGTTGTGTCGCCCCTGGGCCAGCACCTTCTGACCTTCAGCAATATCTTTGGCAGTATCACCGCTTGCCAGCGTCCATAACACCGGAAGTTCGCTGGTTAACGCCCCGCCCAACAAGGCGCTGACCGGTAAACCCAGCGCTTTGCCCTGCGCATCCAATAACGCCGTTTCGATGGCAGATTTGGCGAAAGTATTGCCGCGCACGCATTTATTCATCAGCGCGACCAGACGGTTGACGTTATCCGCAGGCTGGCCTTCCAGTAACGGGGCAAGATAGGTATCGATCGCGGATTTGATCCCTTCCGGGCTTTCAACGCCATAACTCAGCCCGCCAATGGTGGTCGCTTCGCCCAGGCCGGTGATGCCGTCGGAGCGCGTCAGGCGCAGAATAACCAGCGTCTGGCAGCCCATAGTGGTCATCGAGAGTTTGTGTGGCCGAATCGTTGGCAGATCAACAATCAGGCTTTCAAGATGTTCGATTGTGGCGCTCATATCCTTCCCGTCGGCGTGGTAGTTACGCCTTTATTTTTTAAGATGTTTGCCGGTCAAATCCCCTGCAAACAAAACGGTGTTTCCTGACAATAGGAGCAACCCCACCAAAGCGTCAACGGCGGTAATCGAATTGTTGTGCGATTATCGACGCGTTTCATTTATACGGCGGATATTTGTGATCGTGGTGGAATATTCCATACATTGTCCGGGGCAAAGTTGCCGGGCAAACGGGCTTAGCGCATCCTGATGACCATGAAGAGCGGCTGGAGCGGCAACTTGTGAACGAAAAAAACCATGATATTCAGAATGTTATTCATGATGATAATCAAAAAATTCAAAGCGTTGCTAAAAGAGATCCCAACTTTATGCTGTCACTGGCTCGTGGGCTGGAGGTGCTTAACGCCTTTACCCCCCAGCGCCAGCGACTGACTATCTCGCAACTGAGCCAGAAAACGCATATCTCCCGTGCAGCTGTGCGCCGCTGTCTTTATACCCTCGCCACCTTAGGGATGGTTCACAGCCCGGATGGTCGCAGTTACGAATTACTGCCGCGCGTATTGACGGTCGGCCATGCTTATCTTGCCGGTACGCCGCTGGCGAAAGTGGCGCAGACCGCGCTCGATAATCTCAGCAAATCGCTTAACCACTCGTGTTCCGTCGCCACGCTGGATGGTGACAATGTGCTCTACATCGCCCGTACCGCTGTAGATAATTTAATGAGTATTGATATTGGCCGTGGCAGCCGCCTGCCCGCGTGGGCAACATCGATGGGGCGAGTATTATTGAGCGCGTTACCGGAAGAAGAACTGGAAGTTTATTTGGGGCGGGCAAAGTTGCTGCGTTACACCCAACATACGGTTTCCAGCGTGGCGCAGTTACGTGAAGAGATTGCGCTGGCGCGACGCCAGGGTTATGCGATTAACGATCAACAACTGGAGATTGGTTTACGTTCAGTTGCCGTACCGATGCTGGCACGTGGTGGCAAAGTAGTTGCCGCAATGAATGTCGGCGTACCCGCCACCGAAGTTAGCGTCACAGAACTGCGCGCCAACATTCTGCCACCGCTACGACGCGCGGCGGCAGATTTATCAATGTCACTTTAAAGCATCTGGTTTTTGGTGATGCGGTACAGTACGTGGCGGCACAACGGCTGGCCTTGCTTGAGGGCTGGGTGGTCAAACTCTTCGCAACGATGCATGCCGATTTTTTCCATCACGCGTTGTGATGGCTGATTTTCCAGCGCGGTAAAAGCGACGATTTCGTCCATTGCGTATTGGTTGAAACCAATTTCCAGCGCTTTACGTGCCGCTTCCGGTGCGTAACCTTTACCCCAGAACGGTTTATCCAGCCGCCAGCCTATTTCAATCACCGGGGAAAACGGCAGTTCGTATCCAGGAATATTCAGGCCCACAAACCCGATAAACGCCCCGCTGCTTTTCTCTTCCACCGCCCATAATCCCCAACCTTTATCGGCGAGGATCTGTTCGACAGCATTCACCATATTGTCGCTTTCTTCACGGGTGCGCGTATTGGGGAAGTAACGCATTACTTCAGGACTGGCATTCATCGCGGCAAACGGCTCGCGGTCGCTTTGCTTCCATAGCCTTAAAATCAGGCGCTCGGTCTGGTATTCCATTGTTCACTCCTTAATTTGTTGGCGAATTAAATCAGCCAGGGTGATCACCGCGTGTTGTTCACGCTCACCTAACACCCACGAAGCATTAAGACGAAAATAATTATGCCATGCGCCGCCAGTGGTAAACATTTTGCCCGGTGCAATGCTGATTTTGTGGGTAATAGCTTGCTCACTCAACACGCTGGCATCCATATAATCGGGTAATTCTACCCACAGGAAATAGCCGCTTTCGCTATGGTGAATTTTCACCTCAACTGGGAAATACTGATGCAGCGCCTGCAAGGTTTGCTGTTTACGCTCAGCCAAAATGCGCCGCAGTTTGCGTAAATGGGTGTCGTAACGTTTGGTCGCCAGATAATCAACCAGCGCCAGTTGCATCGGCGAACTGGTGGAAAGTGTGCTCATTAATTGCAGTTGCTGAATACGCCGCGCATGTTTGCCTGCCGCCACCCAACCGATGCGAAACCCCGCGACCAGGCATTTCGAAAATGATGAACAGTGCAGCGTGATGCCTTGCTCGTCATACGCCCTGGCCGGTAACGGACGATCGCGTCCAGAATACAGCTCGCTGTAAACATCATCTTCGATGAGCGTGACATTATGCTGTTGTAACAATTCCACCAGTTGCAGCTTCTTATCAGGTGACAACGTCACGCCTAGCGGATTCTGACTATTGGTCATTAACCAACATGCTTTCACCGGATAGTCGTTAAGCGCCTGTTTCAGTGCAATGAGATCAATGCCGTTTTGCGGGTCAGTTGCCACCGACAGAGCCTTTAAGCGCAAGCGTTCCAGCGCCTGTAACGCGCCATAAAAACACGGGTTTTCAACAATCACCCAATCCCCCGGCTCAGTGACTGCTTGCAGGCTGAGATTGAGCGCTTCAAGCGCACCAGCGGTTATCACAATCTCCTCTGGCGATACCTGCATTCCCTGCTGCGCATAACGCCTGGCAATGGCGTGCCGCAAGGCTTCGTTACCCGGTGGCAAGTTTTCAATCACGCTCATGGCAGTGGCGGTTTTGCTGACAGTGGCCAGTGAGCGGTTAAGTTGTTGTAGCGGAAACAGACGCGGATCTGGGAATGCCGAACCGAATGGCACTACCGATGCGTCGCAACTGGCCTGCAACACATCAAAAATGTAGGTATTGATATCCACCGCTTCATCACGCATGACTTTCACGGGTGCAAGCGTGCTCCGCGCTGCAGGGCGAGAAGCGACGTAATAACCCGACTGCGGCCTGGCAACAATCAAACCCTGGCTTTCCAGGGTTTGATAAGCATGGCTGACGGTCATGAAGCTCATACCACTCATCGTCACCTGCTCACGTAGCGAAGGAAGCTTGTCCCCTGGCAACCACGCCCCGAGTGCAATCTGGTCAATGATTTGCTGCGCAAGTTGCTGGTATTTTTTCATGATTAACCTGTGCTTGCTGCCTATATCAGATAGCTAAAAATACGCTAAATATCACAACTGTTATAGGCAAAAAACGTTGTTCTGTTTCTTATTCCCACCAGGGTAACCCTCTAACATAGCGTCGAAGTTACTGTGCTATGAGGTTGCGCATGTTCGGTTTAGACGCTTTTCATCTGGCGAGGATTCAGAAGTAACGCAAAGCAAGTTAAGTAATATTTTTCAATATATTAGGCATCCAAAAGCTATAAAATAACCCCTCGTTATAGAATGGTTTTTTTCTATAAAACTCAGATAGATAGAAATAGTTTTGGGGAAGTCTTTTCCAACTGATATTAATGTTTTCTATGCTTTCAAACTGATTAAATGATCGGTCTATCATCCTTCCTCGTAGATATGATCGACACAACCACTTTACCGATTACCACCACATCAGCCAGGGCATCCCCCTCTATTGCTTCACCATCAGATGTAATGAGCGAAGCTCCCTGCAACTTTGCGAATTGCGTACTCCCGCAGAACTGGAGCATCACTGTGTCACCATTTACTGGCTTTCTTGTTTTACTCAGTAAAGCGTAACCTTCACTCGTATCAACCAATACTGAATCACCTGATGTAACACCATGTATATCGTTGAGGTTTAGCATACCAAGAGCGAAGTTAGCTGCTGGCGACGGAAATCCCATTACATGATTCTCCCCATGTTCATCATGAAGTAGACCCTGTCGTCTCCTTCGTGATCGGTGAAGTCGCGGAATGAATGTTGATAATAACTAATCCACTCATTGGCCTGACGCAAAGACCAGAAGTGATTGAGCTTTGCCAGCTCGGACACAAAGTCTCGCGTTGCGACAATTTGACCTCGTTTCGGGTCACGCTTGATGGAATTGATGAATGCGATTGGAATGTCACTTTGACGTGGCATAACCCCTCCAATGTATACTGTGTTTATATACAGTATACATAACTTATTCAGGAAATCTATGGCACGAATCGCCCGTGCAAACCCTTTAATAATCATGGTTATTAGTAGAACATTTAACGAGTTCAACTAAAAATGAGGGTTCGAAATGGCAATTCCAGTCTATCTGTGGCTGAAAGATGATGGTGGTGCAGATATCAAAGGGTCTGTTGACGTTAAGGATCGGGAGGGAAGCATAGAAATAACATCCTTGTTTAATTCAGTAGAAATTCCCACCGATAACAACACCGGAAAGATTACCGGCACACGACAACTCCACCCATACGCATTTTTGAAAGAAATTGATTCATCCTCAGTCTATCTCTATCAGGCCGTTACAACAGGCAAGGTACTAAAAAGTGCCGAGTTTAAATTCTATCAAATTAATGACGCTGGTCAGGAGGAGGAATATGCCAATACCCTTCTTGAAAACGTAAGGATTTGCACCGTGGCACCCTTTATGTATGACATAAAAGACCCAGCGTATGAAAAAAATGGACACATAGAAGCGTTGGAGTTGATGTACGAAAAAATCACCTGGACATACAAGGACGGGAACATAATTCATTCAGATAGCTGGAATGAACGTAAAACAGCGTAGGGGGCATTATGACTTGGACGTATGAACAAAGTACCGGCAGACTTTCCCATAACGGGGAATTGAAAGGATCTGGATATTCTGGAAGTTTAACCAACAAAAATAACCCAGACAGAGAGCACGTAAGAGGAATGGGTCCGTTACCTCGCGGCACCTACCACATAGGTGGCTATACGCGATCAAAGGGGCCATTCACTATTACTCTGATACAAAGATCAGGTGAGTCTTATGGACGCTCAGCTTTCCGCATCCACGGGGAAAAAAGAGCACCCGCAATACCCGGCTTTGCCTCTGAAGGCTGCATTATTATGCCTCTCCCAGTACGTATGCTGGTACTCAATTCAAACGATCACGTTTTAGAGGTAGTCAGATGAAGCGCTGGCTGCTGCTTTTAGTGATCCCTTTAATGGTTAGCGCGGCCACCACACCAGGCAACATAGAGCATGCGATAACCGAATACGGCGTTAAAAATTTCGCTAAAAATACGCCTCCAGCTCAGTGGAATGAGACTATAAAAAACATCTCATTTGGTAAAAGTGAATGGCTTGTCCTTGTTCCGAAACTGACACCGGTAATTAGTTTTGAGCAAGGTATTCAGCTTAGCAATGCACTTTATTACTCCATTGAACCCAACGCCAAAGACACCTTAGAAGTTTTAAACATCCTGGATAAACAAAAAATTTACCAGTACCAACAGGGTACGGGAACCAGCTGTGTTCCTCCAATGTCCGAAAGCGGGAAATATGACGAAGCACTGTATCAAAAGACCAGAATTGCTTTACTTAATGTGGGACCTCAGGGTGCGGATTGTCTTTGGGTGTTAGAGGCTGCCGTAGAAGAGCTAAAGACTACGGAGGCGCAAAAGGCTCAATGATTAATAAGTAAAAGAAGCCCGGTAATCACCGGGCTTGAGAGGTGTTATTGGCATTCCAGCCCAAGTTTTTCAGCTAACCTATGCAGCGCGCATTGGCTCATCACTTCTTCTGCGCTTGCCGCGAACTCCTGCCAGTGTTTACCTAAGAAGAAGGCAATCATTTCTTTCTCTTGCTCTGTAAATTCCATTCGACAAGGTCCGTTATATACACGCAGTAAGTCTGCGGCTATATAACCACATCTTTCAAATAGTTATTGCAGATCAATATCCAATCATCGATCGGTGAAAACGATCAATTAGTAGTGAATGGTTTTTCGGGCCACGCTGGAGACTCGGTCTCTAAGGAGAGGTTGAGTACATCTACTGTATAGCGTTTAATCTGCGCCAGTATTTCAGTTTGCTCCGTTGTAGCCTCACCAACATCAACCGCAGCCTGTAGTGGGAACGCATACAATACGGCCTCGCGCAGCTTGTTTTTTTGTTCCAACTTATTAGCGTCTATTATCTCCTCGTTTGTTTTTAATGGGGGCTCGACTTCAAGCCATTCCATTTGGCCTTGTGCATTGTAATTCGGAACGCAATTTTTCGGAGCGGCCCCAATAAAATTCTCGTACACATCGTCACTGATGCGCACCAAGTCATCGGGCAGTACTCCAACTGATTTATAATAACGCAAGCATTTAACTGGATAGAATCCGCGAGTTTCGTTGCTGAATAATTGACTGTGCATGATTAGTACCCCGCCACGACAAAACACCATGCGCCGCTACAGTTTCGCGTATGGAGATTAAAGGAACTGGAAGATGCTACTGTTGCCGTCCACCATGAATCTGAGTCGTCGCCACCACTTCCAGAAAACGACCCGCCAATCCCTAATATTCCATTTGGGAAGGCGGCTGGCAGGTAAACTGTCACGTCAGGATTAGAGGAGGAGTTACTCGCTACGCCACCAATACACTGAAGGAAAATCTGACCATTTGAATGAGTGTAATAAGCTGATGTATTACCTGTGGTTGTTTGCCCTGATGGCGGTGGGTTGGATGGCGTATAACCGACATCTATGTTAACAGCGCCATTCATACCATTTACACTGGTAACTGGATATGGTGGTGGGTTAGATGGCGTATATCCTACATCTATATTTACCACCCCGATCATACCGTTAACGCTGGTGACCGGATATGGTGGAGGGTTGGATGGCGTATAACCTACATCGATATTTACCACCCCGGTCATACCGTTAACGCTGGTGACTGGATACGGTGGAGGGTTGGATGGCGTATATCCTATATAGGCTGCCACTGGGTTAATTACATTAAAAAATGCTTTCGATTGATCCAATATGCAGCATATAGGAACACCAGCAATAATATCCCCTGAATCTAACTGCGCCTTATTTCCTTTATAAAGTGGGAAAGTCCCGATAACCTTCCCACCCAGAGTAATCTGTAATGTTACACCAGCCGTATTTGTGGCAATCGGCGTGACCAGCAACGGGATTTTGATAAGCCAGTCAGCTGTGTTGTTGTTAGAGAATGTCGATGGTAGAGAAATGCTCAATGCATTCGGTGCACCGCCTGCAGTAGCACTTGAATAATCCCCTCCTTGCAGTTGCTCAACCTGAACGAATGACTGTTCTGAACCTCGAGTTGCAAAATTCGCGACTACGTCATTCAGCGACCAACCTTTTGCAGTGGTGCCTTCCTGCCCACGAATTACTGTCAACGTATCGTTTGAAACTGCCGTAAGATGACAGATCTCAAATACCGTCTGCTGGCTGTCGGTGAGCGTGAGCTTTGCGTAAATCCCATGCGGGCTGGAAGGGTTAGATATCTCTGCCGTAAGTAATTTCGCGAAGCTTTCTCCTGCCCCTGGCACTACAGAAAAATATGTTTGAGCTGCAGTGATATCCGATGCCAGCGCCGACGCTGTATTGTTACCGAATCCTATAATCATTATTCATTTACCGTAACGTTGAATGTGTAAATAAACGGTAGGTTTACCAATCCCTGTTTTATTGCCGTAATCAGAAATCTACCAATCCCATCTCCGTAGTCGGGGACTTTAATATCAAATACACCACCGGAGCTGGTGACGCTAATATCGAAGGTATTTTGCAGAACAGGGTCGATACCAGCTGGACCATGAATAAATCTGGCAAGTCGCCTCTTCAACCATGGGGTCGAAAACTGGAAGCCATCTCCTTTATAAAAATTCCATGTCATTATCCGTTTGAAATATTCATCCGGAAGATATTGGGTACTACCTGGCTGATAGACCTTTAACCTTGCGTATGGAATAGTATTGTATTCGACCGTGTTATATGCACCCTTGGCGACACTGGCATCAGTTATTTTAACGTACGGCCTCTTAACCCCATAAATACCCGCTGCAATCCAGTCAAAAATATATCCGTTAATGTTTGCATTGGGCCAATACGGCAAGGATAAATTATTAAAACCGGATAAATAGGTTTGAGCTAACTGGTTATAGGCCGTGAAAAAAGCCACTACGTTTGGATCATCGCTGTACTGCACGAAAGGATATGCCGGAATTACCTTACTGACTGGAGCTGCCATATTGCTGTACCGTCACATGAGATTGGTCTGTTGTGAAATAGCTGTACTCTCCACCGAACACCAGACCCGTTTCATCCGTTGGCGGAACGATAGTTCCATTTATGCCAATCTGTATTTCGATTAGCGATACCTGCGTCGGGCTGATCATTGGAGAAAGAGCCTCAAGAAAAAGTGACTCGATTTGATAGGTGTTGATGGGTTCACCGATAGGCACTGCGTTTACGTAATCCACCAGCGTTGACGAAGTGGCAGCCGAAACACTATCCGGATCCAATATGTCTGAGATGCGAGTGTTCCAGGTGAGGATGACTGTGACCATTTGCGAGGTCGGGAGAATAATCGGGATATCGTAATGGTCCGGATAGTCGGTGATGGTCACTGTGATGCTTTCAGGTTTATACCCGCCGCTTTCAGTGACGTCCCCTGTCAGAACGGAGATATCCGGAATAGCGTTATAAACAGCCAGGCCAACCTCATTCGGATCCCCACCTCCAACCACCAGCGCCCAGGTTCCGGCGCTCACGTTACGGTAGGAAATAAGGTTACTCTTCACCCCCGGCACCTTTAGCAGTAACGAGCGTAAGAAGCTCGGCACTCCCTGCGCCGTTGACATGCCCGACTGCATAACTTGAGCGCGGTATGAGGACGGAGGCTGTGCATCCTGCCCTGGGACACCTGCAGTGATGTTCGTACATGTCAACGTAATGTCGTCAGGAACCGATGTGATAATCTGGGTGACACTACCTTCTGGTACGGCCCATGTACCGCTGGTTGCCGCCAGGCAGTATACAGGTTCCGTTTGCCCGCCAGCCGGAACCACAGCGTTGTTCTGCACGGTGTACTGATAGTTGCCATCGCCGACGGTAAACCCCCTGGGAATAACGAATCCCGGATCCCCGATGAATATGACATTCACTGAGGTGTTGTAGCCGACACCCTGAGTCACACCGTAGATATTCCCGAGCTGCATGAGCATTGGCTCGTTCGCGCCATAAGGCGTCACGGAGTTGATTGTGTCCACCATTGCACTATCAATGAGCGCCAACGCCCCGGTAGCAGTGCTTGCTAAGTCTGTAATTAATGCGGCTGGTAGATTGGCGGTGTAGCCGGGAACTATTGCCGATACGTTGGTAATAAGATTTGATAAAAGCGTTTTGGGTGGCGTGGGTTGTGCTCCAGCCTGAGTGACAGTAACGGGTAGGTCAGACATGCTTACCTCTTAAATATGGAAATTTGGAAATGAAAAAATCGTTTTTCTTTGCTATCTCGTTATTTTTAGCAAGTACAGCAAATGCAGCAAATCTCGAAAACAGAGCAAGTGATGTTTTAAAATATAAGAAATGGTTTGTGGTTGAGTTCACTATGCCAACTACGATTGCCTATAAGGTAGGAACAGAATCTAATCTTCCTTCAGAACAGCAAACATTTTTTATAGATATGTCTCCATTAAGCCACTGTCAGGCTGATAAAATTACAGTCAATCAGTTCATTGGTTATAAACAGATGGATTTCAGTAGCGTTCCATTCATCCCGATTAAATACAAAATTAGCGGTCAAGAGGTTAAAGATTCTGTAGCCAAACCAGAGGTTAGTGAAGGCTTTCTCTTTACTTCAATTGAATCCATTCAAGTATCTGAACTTTTAAAAGCCAAAGATAAAGGTAATTTTTCTTTTTGGATTCAGCCTCCCGCCGAAAGTAAGGAGCCAATAAATAAAATGTTTTTCCCTCTAAATGGTTTTTCAGAAGCTTATAATAAAGCGGTTCAACTTTGTAAAGACAATATGTAATCAAAGATGGCTAAAAATTAAACTGCAATCTGCCCCCTATATGTAACACCATTTAAAAGTATGGCTTGTATCTCATAGGTGGGGTTAACCGCCCCATCAACCTTAGATATCGATAGAGAAGCGAAGTAGCCAGCGAACTGCTGCTGCGTCATGTTGACGTAATAGTCAGGATATACCTGCGTAACGATAGACTGTTGTGCCGGTATGCCGTACTGAGCATAGAAAGGTGATTCTCCCAGGCCAAGTTTAAGCGTTTGAATCAGCGTGGTTAGCCAGCCATACGAAAAATCACCGTCATCATCCTGTTCCACCACAACCCATCTTTTGCTGCCGTTCGCGTCTGTGACGCGGCCCCAAGTTCTCATGGCTCACTCACTCCCGGAGTTGGTGGTTTAGACGGAATGGTTGCACCTCCCGGCTCAACACCTTCGACGTCATGAGGATGTCCAATTAGACTAACGCCACCCGCCACAACATCATCCGTCACGTTCATCGGTCCAATAAACGTCGCTGTTGTGCTCGTCATTTCACCCGGATCCTGAACGATTGGGCCATTCATGTGGATGATGCCTTTGAGATAAATGTCTTTGGCCTCCATATGGATAGCATCAGCCTTTTCAGTTATTTTCCCTGGTTCGACTGTAATCGTGCTCGCGCCGTCAGCGGTCTTAATAATGGCGCCATCAGGACCATATAGGACAATTTTATTCGGGTCCTCTGCTGTCCAGCCTGCATTAGATAGTGGAATAAAGAACAACGGGGTCAGGGATGCAACAAACGACGCGCTCGCAATGCCAGTACCGAGTCCTGAAATGCCACGTAATGAGACATCAGCTGCTACGGTCACGCCTTTGTCCCCCTTTTGAATTGGGTAACGTAGATACTCAAAAGTTGCTACAGGTATCGTAATTTGCGGATATTGTTTGCCGTCGGGCAACATATCGAATTGAACGGTGACTATCTGCCCGCTAACGGCAACAACATGGCACGGAAGCGAGCGACCTGATATTGCAGCCCTGTCGTCTGCTTGCGTCTGGATCGTATTAGACAGGGCTTTGCCGAAGGGGAATTTTTGCGAATCACTCATATTATTTTGCCAGCGCAACTGCCTCGAAAATGGTTACCCATGAATTACTGTTATCCGGGTTAAGGTACTGCCCGACGTGGCGCACAGATGTGATGAGGAATTTCCCAGAAAAATTCACTGTATTACGCAGCATGGCGTACGAACGTTCATTGTTCACAGATAACAGCGATGACGGCCCAGAGATTATATTGGTTGGTAATTCTATTGAATCCCCGCAACGCAGGTCACCACGCATCGGGCATTTGAAAGAGACACTCACTGGACCTATCCACGTCGGCTGTCCGGCGAGTTCGTACGGAAGTATCTGGATCGCACCATCCGAATCGGCAGATGTGTTATCGAAAACGCGGATAAATTTGTTCTGCATGACCATCTGTACGCCGGTGTAGCTTTCAGAATTGATCATCGCGAAGGACTGACTGCGCATAGTTGCCGCCAACTGCCCAATCCGGTTGTAAACACCCACGCCTGCTTCCGCCAGAATTAGCTTATCGCTAATGGAAATATCAAGAGTGAAGTCAGGGAACGAAACTTGTAGTGCGCGGCGCAGTACGTCGCTGAGCTTTTCCCCTTTTTTTCCGTCGAGAGTGATACTTAGTGCCTGTCCCTTGTCATTCAATAAAGGGCTGGGATTCACGATCAAATTGAGCGACTGATTCGTGCCAATCCAGTTAGCGTAAGGGTTATAAATCTGACCGCTAATTATATTCCCTTGCTGAAGGGGATTAGCCAATGGCAACCCTTCGGAAAATCCTGCCTCAAGATTTAGCTGATATCCGGCGAGCTGGACACTCTGCCTGAGCATAGAAATAGGT
This sequence comes from Buttiauxella sp. S19-1, assembly GCF_022134725.1. Taxonomy (NCBI): domain Bacteria; kingdom Pseudomonadati; phylum Pseudomonadota; class Gammaproteobacteria; order Enterobacterales; family Enterobacteriaceae; genus Buttiauxella; species Buttiauxella sp. S19-1. Next base: position 86,573 of record NZ_JAHWLU010000003.1, on the reverse strand, counting down.
AGCCCATAAATAGCAATCATTGTCCCGCTATTTATCACATCATAGCCGGTAATTAGCGCATCAAATTCAATGTGCAGGCCGCGCCCCGGCGTATCTTTAGTGTTAAAAGGCCCAATGGCATTTCCGCTGCTATCTAAAGGTGGGTTGCCATTTTTATCAGTTATTTCGAGTCGATAGTATTTCATTAAGTGGCCTCGAACTGACGGCTACTCTCACGATAAATGAGTGCACCAGGAGCGTATGGCAATGCGAGATTAATATCGTAAAACTCTGCCGACGCAATCATCGGCACATACACCACAGTTGCCCCAGTGCTATCGGTAAGTTTGAGATAATAGCGGTTGGCGTACATGTTCCAGGGTACCGTACCGAAAAGCTGCACGCCGCTCACCGTTACCTGGAACGAAAATGGAACTTTGCCATTTGGTTTGAAGGGGATGATCTGGGTCATAGCTTTGGTACCGCTGGAATTGAGTCGCCATTACTCCACCATGAGGCGGTATCAGCAGGGACTGATTTCGGCATGCCAGAGTCGAATTTGCTCATCAGATTGCCCAGCACCGCGTCGACCTGTGATATCTGGAGCAATGGCTGTTCAAACTCGAACGTCCAGGTATGCTGAACTTGTTTGTTCTGCTCCGAAAACCCCGATGTATCGAGCACTGAGCGCATCAGACAGTTGGTATAGATGAACGATGGGGTCATGACTATGTAGCTACCACCACTTTGATTGTGCTGGTCTAACGCCAATTTTAAGGCGGTGAACGTAAGTGATTTTGTAGCATAGCCGCCGTCCTGCGTTGAAGCTGGACGAGTCAACTGCATGATGACACGGTTAGGCTTGTTGACCACAGAGTTAGCGGCTGTCGCCTGGTTGTAGAAGTTCAGTGTGCCGATTTCCTGCTGCACAAGCGTTGTACCGGCCATTGGCATCCATGCAGATGTAGGATTGAAACCAATTTCACCATGGAGTAAGCCGTTAGCTACACTTAACCCCTCGGTGAAAGCTGCGATTGGCAGAATACCTCCGGGAATATTTGCAGCAATGCCATCGACCAGCAGGATTGGAGATATTTGAAAGGCCAGCTTGAAAGCCTGTCCGAAATAGTTGAGCGCCATTGTTACCTCACGTTAACGTAGATCCCCTTCACCTGCGCGCTGATGTCGGAGCCTGGCATCTGGTTGATATCGAGCTTGATCGTGGCACGGGTGTCTTTGTCGGCATTCGCCAGGTTACCTCGAGCTTCTGAGAGTTGCGCCATAATGCCGGGGTGCTGCTCAAGACCACCCTGAACTTTTGGAAGGATTTTTATCAGATAATCGACCGTCTCTTTTTTAAGGCTGAGATTGCCCTTTTTATCGATGCGGCCACCGTTGTACTGCGTCAGTGATTTGGCGATGTCACCGTCATAATGCTTCATGTTGTCGCTGAGATATTTTGCAGCTGCGATGGTGGCCTTATTTGGGTCGAAAACATCTTCACCTTCAAGCCCGTAACCTTTAGCTGTGCCTGGCATAAACTGGAAAAGACCAGCAGCTCCGGAGCCTTTATTTATCGCTAAGGGGTTCCATGACGACTCCTTCTCAGCAATTGCAGACATTAACCCTGATGGTAGACCAGCTGCATCATTTGCCTGCTGAACAAAGTTTTGGATATTACCCTTAAGCGCATCTGGCATTTGGTATTTTTCCCGGGCGGCTTCTTCGGTAAAAATCCCGGTGTACTTGTTGGTCATGGGATTAGCACCTGGGAGATTTCCTCCCAGATATTTATCCCCGAACTTGACCAGCGCCGGATCTGCACCTTCTTTTCCCGTCCCGGTACCACCCAAGTCAACGCCGGGGACATTGCCGGCAATCCACTTAATTGCCTGACCCAGCGCCTGCACGATGGCCTTCACGCAGTCGGCAAACGTCTTCAGGTCGTTCTGGAAATCATCACCTCCGAGCCAATTCGCCACCTTCTCAAGCCCGCTTGCCATAGAATCAAAGAGCGCCTTGCCGTTCTTGCCGTTGAGGAACTTTTGAATGCTGGCCGTGAGGCTGTCCGACAGTTGCGTGATCGGACCGTTAAGGCGGCTGAGCGCTTTCAGGAACGTGTTGCTAATCTGATCAGCGTTGTTGGAAAAGTTGGCATAAACGCCCTGATAACTTTCCTGAGTGCCGCTGCCCATATCCTTATCCAGCCGGGCAGACTGTTCACGGTACTGCTGGTTCAACATCGGCAGACGGTCGCTATTGGCGATCACCTGGTTGGCGGTCGTGCTGTCGATTAGGCTGCCCAACCCCATGCCGTTGAGCACTGTTTGCGATACACCAGTCTTTTTGTACTGCTTGAGCAAGCCGGAAACACGCTCAAGCAGCTTTGGCATATTCGCCGCCGCGCCCTCCTGCGGATTGATGCCAAGGCTAAGCAACCCGGCGTATGCAGGATTCTGTGGGTCGTTCTGTGCCGCTGCCAGTGTCTGCATAATGTTGCTGGTACCGGATAGCCGGGTACCATAAACATTATTGGCGGCCTGCATCTGGCCGGTAGATATGTTCATGCCCTGGCTGGTGCGATACGTGTCGGAAACCGAGCGCGCCATCATGCTGTAGCCGAACGGCCCGGCCACGCTAAGCGCTGCAACTTTCGCTCCCCATGACAGGGTTGTCGTAAACAATCCCTTCAACGTGCTTGTAGTGAGGCTCAGTGTTTTGTTGATCAGTCCAAACGTCTTGAGAGTACCCTGGGCCTCTTTGTTCAGATTTTTTAAAAATTTGTCGAATCCAGAATCCTGTTTGCCGCCAGGCTTTTTGGCTGGTTTGTCGGTGCCGGGGATCGGAGGCGGTGGAACTTGCGCAGGAAAACCGCCCGGACCAACCCCAAACGCAGCCTTAAACTTTTCTGAGATTTCGTTGAGTTGACGAATTTTCTCTTCGTCGATATCGAGAGTAAGAACAGGGAGTTGGTTGCCGGACATCAAAATGCTCCTGGCGGCTTACATCTGAGCAAGTCACGCAGTTGCGCCGCCGTTTTAAGGTTTATCCCGGTATTGATGAAGAGTTCAGAGAAGCCGATTCCGGAGCAGTGGTCGAGGATGTCGCTGACGACGTGCTCTCCGTCTCGCCAGAACTGACGGGTGGCTTCAATGTCGCTAATGAAGCGATCCATTCCGTAAGGCTCAAGGACGTGGTGGCACTGTTCCACAGTCCAGAAACTTGTGACATCAGCCCTTTCGCCTGGTCCGGTTTGTTTATCGCAGAGACGCATGTAAAAAAAACAAGCTCTCCGATCACTTCATCGAGATCAACAATTCCACCATCTAACGCAACATCCAGCGGCTTCGTGTCCCAGCCTTTCCCTTCAACGGGGTAAACAAGATTTGATAAGCGAATAATCTCGTTAACCAACGTGTTTTTTACGCCATCTGTCGTGTCCCAGATCCCTTTATCCATAGAGAGCTTTTCGAGCATCAGGTATCCAACACGCGGACCAGCGACAATCCCCAGCCCCTCGGAAAAAATCACCGAGAACGTTTTGCTCAGAATAAAGAAATGCTCCCGATATACTTCTTTGGAAATTGGCGTCGAGTGGATGTACGCCGTACCGCGCTCGGTTTCCACAGGCACGATAAGGTTCATGGCGCGATTAATTTTCATCAGAAGTCCCACATAGACGAGTTAACGTAATAAGTGCCGGTAAGGGTAATGGCCACTCCCGGATCGCCTCCAGCAAAGGTCATGTCCGCAACGCTTGTGATAGCAGCATCCGATAAATCAAACTCCCCAAAAACGCTACTGTCTGTGTAGAGCCGCACATTGCCAACCTTCGAATCTAACTCCCAGCGCGCTTTGTACTGAGACGCCAGGGACTGGCTGCGCAGGATGTGAAGTTTTACCTGCGAGAGTAAATATGGCTGGGGAGACTGTACGGCCCCGGTCATTGCCGGAAGAAAGTCAGTGATATTCCCCTGAAACGAAATTTCTATACCTTGTTTTGCCAGATAGGAGGCCGACACGTTCAGCTCAGGGAAATCGTCATATTTGGTACTGGCCCGTACGCGGTTAAGTACGCCGGGCGAAATCATTGGATTTGGCACTGTTCAGCTCCTTAGGACAGCTGCATTGTCACGTTAATGTTGAAGGTGATTGCGACGAAGCCACGCATCGGCGTGTAGGTAGCAGAAAGTCCTGCATATCGGCCTTCACCGTAGTCGCCTGGGTTGTCTTTGTCGTACTTTTTAAACGGTATCGCGTTTACAGGCGTAGCGCCGTTCACCAGGCCATACGACACCCCGGTATTGAAGACACCTTGCGCGGCAATTTGCAGGCGGTCGATACCGTCCTGGTTGTAATACAACGGATTGATTGGATTATTGCTGCCGTTGATCACCAGGTTAGCCAGCCGCATATCGACGTTGATTTGCACCCAGTCAACGCTGTACCAGTAAGACATGTCATTGCCATCACAGGTAACACCGAGCACCAGAATGGTGTTGGAAATGCCACCTTCTGCGCCGGTACCGACGTAGTTAATGTTCTGGTCTTTCATTGTGGCGAGAATGGAAGATTTTGCGGCATTGGCATTTACGGCCAGCAGATAACGGAACGCCATCGGCGGTACCTTGTTAATCTCGCTAGGCGACGCAGAAACGAGGTTCCACATTGCGGCCACCGCCGCGTTCGTCGTCGGATAAGTGTCGTCGTTAAAGGCAACAACCGACTTTATCCCGGCATATGGCGAGACATAATTGGTGTCTGGTGGCGCGCCGGTAAGTACGAAGAAATACTGCTTGGACTCATTGCTGGTGTAAAGCTTCGCAAGAGTGATGAAGCTGGGGTCGTTATCCCAGGTAAACGGGACATAATAGGCATAGAACTGCTTAACCGGCTCCTCGATATACGTTTTGAGCGCGGCTACTTCATTTTCGACAACATCGCCGTTATAGCCCAGCTCGAGCACATACACCCCAACAGAGTTTCCCTGAGCGAAGAAGGTATTAACTGCCGTAACGAGATCGTCGCTACCCTCCAGAGTGCATGTGCCGAGAGTAGTTGGTGTCCCGTCAAGATCAGAACCGCTTACCGTCCAGGTTAATTCTCCGTTCAACGAAACCGTGGCTGTGAACGAACCATTCCAGGAGGCTGGCGAACAGTCGCTGATTGTTACGTCAATTTCGCTCCCCGGCTGCCTGTCGATGGCATCACCATTGACCAGCGTCATGGTGAAATCAGCGCCATACGATGACGACTCAGCACTGAGGGAACTGATGGCATTCTGGACCAGATCGTTAATTTCAGAGTCTTGGGTAATGAGCACCGGGGTGCCGGTGTCCAGCAGCGTGGCTCCCGTAGAGATAATGGCGCTCATCTGTTGCAGATTGGACGGCGTAGCGCCGATTGTCTGCGAGACGTTAACCGTGACGATGTTATAAGCCATCTTTGACCTCGTAGTTGAATATCACTTCTTTGATGAGTTGCCGGGAGATTTCACGCGTCGTGGCCTGGTAATAATTGACGTCGAAATCGATGTATTTGAGTTTTGCCAGCGCGCTGATTTCGACCTGATTTGATTTGCCGTCACGGATCACCGGGAGATTGGTGATACCGAATTGCTCATCGTCCAGCGCCTTGTTGACCACATAATCCAGATAGCCGATCGCCTGCTCGTTGCTCATGCCGTAAAGGGTGATGCGAACCCTGTCCTGAACGTGCTGCCAGCGGCGACCATTAATAATGATCGGGGCTGACTGCAACGGACTGGTTTCACGCACGTCAGCAATGACATAGCTGGTCGTGAGGTTTGAAGGAGCCAGGAACGACGGGTAAACGGTGGCGAAATTATTAAGGGATAGCCAAATCGGGGTACTGTCGGACAGAATTAGTTCTTCTGAAATGTCATCCGGATCGTCGATAATCTGCGACCGCATCGTCGGCAGAACAGCTCTACCGCGGTAATGGAAAATCCCGGTTTGTGTGTACCGGCTTTCCATGCGAGAAAACGCAAACTGCGTTCCCTCGTACTCACCAAGGTAAATGGTGTCTGGGTTCTCGGCGTTGAAATCGTCCATTTTCTCAATGGGCGTGAAGATGATGCTGTTTACAGACCGGGAGATAGTTTCGGTCTGCTCGTTCGCCACCTGTCTATGCAGGCTGCCCTTAATAGTGACCACGTGTGGGCTTTCGACCCCCAGCCGCGCCAGTTCATCAGGTTCGAGAATCGCTGCGTTAATCCAGTACACGAAGCCATCGAGCGGGAGCACCTGCTTCACGTACAAGCGAAAGGTAATTTCCTGCCCGGATGAGATTGTTTCGACAGCTGACTGGAGAACGCTTGCGAGTTGCGAGCCGGTATTTTCGGCAATTTCTTCAAGACTCGGCATCGTTATCTATCCATGCAACAAAAGATGATTTGAAAAGCCCGCCGTCGATAAACGACGGGCGCCGTTCGCCGCGGTCTTGTTTCAGGCGGGAGTTTTTACCCTCAAGCGCGGCATGCGTCGGCACGCCGTCAACTGACAGCCCGGCCATCTCCTCGCGCTCGAGGAAGATGTTGAAGGACTGCATAGTGTCACCCAGCAACTCACCGCTGGTTAGCGGCGCGCCAAACTGAATGTGGTTGATGATGGAGTACGCCAGCGCCTCCCCCACTTCCGGGATAATTGTGTCCTGATGCTCTTCCCAGAAGTGGGTGAAAATTTGATATCTGTCCTGGAGGTCTTCGGCTACTTCGTAGGTAGTGGCGGATGTATCGCCGTAGTCGTAGGGAATATCGATGACACCCAGGCAAACTTTCACGGTGTGTACCCCCAGATCGGACCCATTTCCATCAGCACAGCAACGACCTGCCGACCATATGGGTCTTGCATCATCATCAAATCGGCCAGCGTCAGGTTACTCATGGCTTCACCGATTGTGATCGAGCCTGCTGTCCCCTGGTCTGACGCAGCATTAACCAACCCGTTTACAGGCTTACCCAGCCCCAACTGTTTGCGAATATCAGCAAAATAGGTGCTGGGCGGTATATCGATGGCGTGGTTCAGTAACAGTGAGGCACCAGCGTTGTAAACTGTGGCGGTATAAATGGTCGGTAACTGGCACAAACCCATTCCGACATTCACGATTTCCAACGCGGCGTTATAGCAGCATTTCAATGTCGGTGAATCGTCGGAAATGGCAGTGTCAGGCACGCCCATCACGCCACGAACGAATGCGAGGTAACCCTCGAACGTCGGGTGCAGAGTCATTACTTTCTCACCTGAACTTTTTTATCGACCTTTTCAGGGTTCGGCTGATCCTGGTTGATAGCCTCGCCCTTAATTTCCATCAAGATCCCGTCTTCTTTCGGTGCTTCACCACCCTGCAATACCGCACTTTCGACAGCGTTGTTCAGCGTAAGGGCGCTGGCCTCAATGATCTGCTGTGAGCGGTCATCGAGGTTTTCCAGATTTTGCTCTGAGTTTTGAATAATTTCAGAGGTGGTCGCAGCTTCCTCGGTGGAATAGCAAATTCCCGAGAAATTTTTACCCACTTTGTTTTTGTGCTGGAAACCGTACGGCTCATGCTGCCGGATAATGCAGTCGATCACCTCCGGTGGTTGTTCAAGCATGTGCTGCCTGCCCGACGGGATCGTGATGCCGAATGACTGTGTTTTTTCCGGCAATTTATAGTTAAAAGTATGAGACTGGCGAGAGCTGTTGATGATGAAGAGTTTCATGGATTTACCTCAAAAAAATGGGAAGAAAGTTCTTCCCAAATTGGTACGAAAAGAAACAGCGCGGGTATTACTGGTATTTCGCAGACAGAAGCGTCACGCCTTCAGGACGGAAGTTCCAGCCAGGGGTTGAACGAAGGGTATACAACGTGGTGAGACCGCCATCAGGCATAGGTGACGGGATCTCCGTTGGTGCCGCGACATCGCAGAACATGACGTTAACCGCCTGCTGATTGGGTGTCAGGGTGGCGAAGACGTTGGTGTTAATGTCCTGGCGAGCCTCTGGGACGACCAGTTCCGGGTTGGTCACGATGATCAAGTCGGTACCGCCCGCTCCTTTACCAATCAACGTGTCGTCCTGGCAGAAGATGACATCATCTCCACTGGCATCTTTAGCCAGAGTTTTCACCATTGAACCGACCGTCTGGGTACCACCGCCAGGACGCTGATAGCTTGTCAGCTCAACAACGCCTGTCCATTCCATCGCTTCCATGAAGCGCTGAGGACAAAGAACCACCGTTGTCAGCGGCTGGCCGAGCAGCATCATTTTGGTTTTCTGACCCGCGATGAGACTGAGCAAGAATTTAGACATCTCGCCAGAATCCCAGGTCGTGTAGGTATCATTACCCTGGCTGTCGCTCCCGAGGTTTAGGGTCGCTGCGCTTGGAGAGTTGACGATCCCTTCGTTGTTCGACGCCTTCACACCATAGAGCAGCATGTTACGCAGTTGCTGAGCGTGACCCTGACGGTTGGCAAGGCGCAGGCCATCCACCAGCGAGTACCCCCAGCGGCTCGCTGCGTCCGTATCCAGATAGCTGTACTGAGAACGGGTAGAAATACGGTAGGTCATCATCTGGTCGTATCCGCCGGTAATACTGGCAGAAGGCAGCTGGCCTGGAAGAGACTGCCCGACATGCGCTTGAGTCGTCGCACGAAGGTATTTTTGATAAACAACAAGATCGCTTGAGCCGATTTTCACGGTCGGCGCGGAGCCAGGAAGAATATCGAAAGCGCCGGAAGCCATGCTGTACTGCATGATAATTTCCGGCAGCATCATAGATGGCGAAATTGTAGTAATCGCAGGTGCGAATGCGCTCATTGCTAACTCCTTAAATTAGGAACAGGCCACACGGCTTGTCGTTTTCCCAGACCACGTTGCCGTCGGTGTCTTTTTTTACTGTCAGGTTCCCCTGCTGGGATACCATCAACAGGCTGATGTTCACTTTCGGGTTTGCAGACGAACTGCTGGAGTAAACATCCACGCAGTTGTTCACCAGATCCCACACGAAGCCGTCAGCGCCTACAGGATCGTTGCCAGTGGCAAGTGCCGCGACATTCGCGCTGATAGGCAGCGGAATGCGCGCTCCTGAGCCTACTCGGTAGTAATGGATAGAGCTGCCGGCCAGATACAGAGGTACCGGGTTACTCGCTGTTGTAATGCCGTGGTATGCCTGGTTAAACACCGAGAAAGCGTTACACACTGACGCTGTTGCTTTCTTAATTGTCGAGCCACTGACGTTTGTCTCGACAGTAGAAATACACTCAACGACACCAAGCCCCCCCCAGACAGGCGCATCAAGGTCATCGGTCAGCGTACCGGAACAGAGCTGCATACGAATCGCTGGATCGTCCTGTGCATCACCTTGGGTTAGCCCGCGTGATTCGACGTTAAAAAGACCGGAAAACGCACCCTGCGTTTTGAATGGATCAAGATTAATTGCGGCCATTGTTCTGGCTCCCCTGAGTGTTAATTTTGGAAAGTACGCGACCTGGAGTTTTGAATGGTTCCAGCCAGACGTTCATGTCGCCCTGGTACTCCGTGATACGACGCCCGGCTTCATCGTTACGAACACGTTTATGCAACTGGCCCTGCGTATTGTTCATCTCTTCGTCGATAGCCTTGCGAGCATCGGCATAGATAGCGTTCTCCAGAACGGTGAGCACTGCAGCATCAGAAACAGCACGAATATTCACATCCTTGTTTTCTGGTGAATATTTTTGAAGGGCAATCAGTGCACGCTTACGATAATCAAGCGAGCGCTCACCGGAAAACGGCTCAGGTGAACGCTTGCCGCATGCTGTATAGGCGCTATCACAGCGGGTTCTTGCCGCGGTCATGGATGAGTCATCGCGAGCCTTCTCTTCCGCATCTTGCCGTTCCTTTTCCTCGGCATCAGCGGCATCTTGTTTGGCCTTTTCTTCGTCAGCCTTTTTTTGAGCTTCGGCATCTTCCGCGTCCTGGCGTTCTTTATCAGCAGCGTCCTGTTTAGCTTTTTCTTCAGCGTCAGATTTTTCCTTTTCCTCGGCATCCTGCTTCGCTTTCTCGTCTGCGTCCTGACGGGCTTTAATCAGTTTGTCCTGCGAGTCCATCCGCGCAGACATCGTCTCAAGCTTGGTATTGACCCCACCAAGAGCATCGCTGACGGCTGCCTTTAGCAGGATCTGGAGTTCTTCTTTGTCCATCTCTAAGTCACCTTTGTTAGTTACTTCGATCCCCTCAGGGACCCCATCTTTATCCCAGACCCCAAGTGAGCCTTGGTCCTTTGTTACAATTGCAATGTGATCGAGAAGGAACGGCACCCCTTCGATCAGGAAATTCGAATCGCCTTCTGCGCGCTCCGTACACCCGGATTCGCCGCCAAATATCACCGAAGGACTAGTGGACGTTTCTTCGTTGACAATTTTTTGAACGATTTCCTTAACGTAGATGCGCACGATTGCCCACACCTCATCCCCTTTGATGTAAGGGAGCATCACGCTGCCGACGCTCCGCTTTTTGAACTCCTCTTCACTCATTGGGGCTTTTTCTGCATGGTCATAAAGAACAGGCAGGCCGTTGCACCGGAGAAGAAACTCTTCGTTCAGGTATAGGGTCGGGTCACGCCACACGAACTCCTTTAAGCCGTAGCGGTAGGCGGCCCCCGTTCCCGTAATGCGGAGATTGACCAGCCACATATTCGAAAACTGAACGGGGGATGCTAGCGTGCCATCGCGTATGTATTGAGCAGCCTCAAACTCGGTTAAATTCACGTTTTCCTTTCTCCGTTAAAAATTCGTCCGGTAGCTTTTGAGGTGCGTAGATTGGGAACGCACCGCAGCTACAAAACACCTCTTCACCAGCCGCAGTGATTTCGTCGTAGTAGCCGTGCACCGGCTTTATCAATCCCTGCGCCACTGCCCACGAATCACGCACCAGGTAGATGAGTGTGTCGCGCTCTTTGTGGTCAATACGGAAGTTGTAGCCCGGTCGCCGATAGTTCGAGTGCCAACGGAAAGCGATAGCACCACCCTGAATCGCGAGAAGATATTTCACATTGCTCGCCAGCTTATGGCCCTGGTCAATCGCCACCCGACGACTGATGTAGTCCAGGTCACTGACCGATTTGCGGAACGCAGCCTTTTGCTCGTTCTTGTCGACCTCGCTCACGCCTTCCGGAGGGATGGATGTCACCCACCCCTGAAAGCGCTGAACGGTGCGGTCGATGGCCTGGTCACGATTAAGCTGAATCAGATTGGCGCTGGCAAAGATGCGCTTATCCAGCTCCTTGCGAAGAGATGGCTTAATTTTGTCGAGGGTGACTTTGGTTGGGCCGTCTGCTGGCTGGTCCCGCAGCGCGCCGCCATCGATGACGAGGCGACTGTAGATTGAGGTGAGGTGCTTACGGGTTACATCGCTGCTGGGTGATTCCCGGCTGGCTGCCACCCGGAGTTTCTGGGTCCAGGAGAGCAGCGATTTTTCGCTATCCCACCCGTTGTTGACGTAGTAGTTCACCGCGTCGGTGAGTACCTCGTAGAGGCTTTTAGGTTTCCTCTTCTTCCTCGCCTGGCTTGTTCGTTTGTCCGCCATTATTAAGATCCTGCGGTGGTGGTGGCTGGTACTTCGAAAGAGCTTCTATATCGATGATGAGAGGGAAATCGCCATAGGTCTGTGTGCCATTGACGATACCAGCCACCCAATCGGCAACCGCCGCTCTGTTCTCTGGATCCAGAGTCGGGGATAACGCTGTGTAGAGCGCAGTTGCCTGCTGAACCACCTTGCTATCCGCTTCCCGGCGTTTGTCAGGGGACTCTTCGATCAACTCCTGCCATTCGGCGGTGAATTCCCGCTCCCACATGTAGAATGTGGTCTGATAGTCCTCGGTGATGATGTCGGGGAAGTCGTTTTTCAGGGAATTAAAGAAATCCTCGTTCCACGCGATGTAACGCACCATTTTTTCGAAGAAATCCATGACAGGTTCAATCTTCTGCCGCACGCCATCGATGTACTGGCTGACTGCTTTTGAATCCTCACTGCCCTCACTAAACCCCTTGGAGAACGCTTCTTCTTTGAGAAGAATTGCCGGAACGTCGCTGCCAGTGGCAATGTTGGAGATGATGTCGTCACGCGACGTGGTAAGCGCTTTATCGATGTTCTGGAGGTTGAGAGACTCGACGTCATCTTCGCTGCCTATGTTGATGACGCCGCTGTTCCGCGCCATCTTGACAACATCACGTTTGAATTTTGATGCGGCGGCCATGATGCCGTTGGCAATCGAACCATTTTGTTTAATTTTTGCCACCAGCACGCCTGCTTTTTGGCTAACGAGATCGTCTGCCTGCATCGTTCCGACGAACGACTTCATCGGGAACAAGACTCGCTGGAATACGCTGCGGCCAGTGAATCCGAATGCTGAGTTTTGATACTCCAGATAAATTGGCGTCCCGTTGAAAACTTTCAGTGTTCTGGACGTGTGCCAGCTCTTTCCGTTAATTTTCAGCGTATTCTTTGGCTCCTGGAAAAACGGGCTGTTTGGGTTCTGGTCCGTCACCATCGAACCAGCGGCGTTAAGCGGATCCCAGACGTTGATGTAGACATCATCTTCCTGAAGCCCAAATTTCGGCAGTGGAGTGCTGCACCCGGCACCCATCGTTCCAACTCCAATGGCAGCGGCGCCGTAACAGCGGGAGACAAAGAAGAAATTCTTGATTTTCTCGTTGATGCCCATGCGCTCCCAGGTGTCGCGGAACTGAACGACCACCCTTTCGTCCGGGTCGGTAGCGACGTTGTACTGCCGGGGCTTGCACATCGCCATTTCGATTGGCTTCTCGACCAGCTTCCCGCCAAGCGGGTGAAACTGCCAAAGCAGTTTGCACAGTTCATAGCCGACGTCGGTTCCCGGTTGAATCCCTTCATGGTCGAGAATCTTAGTCAGTTCGGAACTGATGTTGTTATTGAACTGAATTTCAGCCATCAGAATTCCCTGTTTTATAGTGCGTCGTAGTTCCCGAACGCGATGATCAGGCCGTACGTGTAGCAGTCGAAAAGGTCATCGGCGCGCTTGTGCGCAAGCGGGTCTGCCAGGTGGAACTTGGCGATCTGCTTGATGAGGTGGTTTGAGGTGTCCTGCTTGAACGTCACTGTTTTATCGAACGCTTCGCGGGTAATTTTGCATTTGCCGAGGTAGTGATGGCCGGATGCAAGAACAGCGCGCTCATCCTTGCCTTTGGCTGTCAGTGCTGACTTGATGGGCTGCATCTGCCAGCCTTCCGATACAGCCTTCTGGTTCAGAATGGCCCCCATGGCAGCATCTTCCATGAACACGCCCTGGCTACCCAGGCGAGGTCGGCAGAGCTTAGCCAGTCGTTCCAGATTGTCGTAGACACCCGGCATGTACTCTGGCAGCAGCGACGCCTGAATCTGCGTGATGTCGTAGTCAATGATGGTTAACCGCGGCTCGGTATAGGTTTCCTCATATGCATAGTAAGTAACGCCAGTGCCATCGTTCTCGCTGCCGCCTTTTAGCGCGGTATCCATCACTGCGAAAATCATGTCGCAGGTTGTCGGCATTGCTACCGGCAGGCCATCCACCAGCAGCTTCTCGATATCCAGCAGCGCGTCTTTGGACCAGTCGATAAATTTCGCGTCAAATTCCTGGTCGAATACACGCGGATCGTTGGCAGCCTTTTCTTTTGCCAGTTCATCAGCCGGTACAAACGGGTTGCTGGATGTCGGAGCATGATGCTCATGGAATCCCAGCGATTTGTCATGGCAGATGGCGTAGAAGAAGTTCTTATCGTCGGTACCGTTAGGTGTAGAGAAGACCCAGGCGCGACCACGACGAGTCAGCAATGTGGGCTTGATTGATTTCGGCCAGATTTCTTCGAGCATTTCCGGCGATTTGGTGAATGCTGATTCATCCAGCAGGACAACGTCATATTCGCGGCCACGACCAGCCAGCGGGTTATTGTTCGTTACCCAGAAATCTATCTTGCCGCCGTTCTTGAGACGAATACGCCCATCACTACGGGAACGGGTTTTGATTAACGGTTGCAGCACCTCTTCCAGATAATCAAAGATTTCCTGCTGTTGCTTATATTCAGCAGTAAAAATCCCGACCATCCCGCCGAGCATCCGATCCCCGCCAGTCTCTTTAAACAAAGAGGTGGCATAGGACACAGCGATGTTGCCCAGGATGGCTGTTTTACCCCAGCGCCGACCACATCGCACGACGTTGTACTGATGCTGGCTACCCTCAGTCCAAACGCGAGATTGTGCGACGTGGAGTTTCTTGCAGAATATTTCCGCCATCAGTCATCGCCCTCACCCTCTTGCGTAGGCTGAAACGCGCCGGGGATTTGCAGGGCGTTATGCACGACAACCAGATTGCTTTCCTGCTTGCCGTTTCTGATGTTCTCGATCTCAACCTGCAGTTTCTCGTTACCGAGTCGCAGACGTTCAAGCTCAAGTTCATCTTTACCAGGGTTGCCAGGCGTTGCATCACCCGGCAGTCGTCCTCGATTGGCTTGCGCCAGCCTGAGCAGTTCACGGCGCGCTGCATCCTGGTTCGCTGTCTTGATTTCCAGCCCGTTCATGGTTTCTTTCACACCAGCAAATAGCCAGCGGTCGGGACCATCAAGCTGAGTTGTGTCAGCGAAGAACGTGCGCATCGAACCTTCACCAAAGCACTTCGGGCAATCCGGGTTGGGTATCGCTGAATCAACGTAGCCAACACCACCAAACTCAGGTGGTTCTTTACCATCGTCGCTGGCCTTTTCCTCCGCGTTCTCGTACTCACTCATGCTGTTCCACTGGTAAAGGTGGTCATCACCCCAGCAGTAGCGACAGTTAACACGGCGAATTTGTGAGAGTGCGTTGGGGTCGGCGTTAGCGATGGAAACAAGCTGGTGAATGATTTCTGATTCGACCAGCGCCATGCGACGTTGCCGTTTATCACGCAGCCAACGAATGGCTCGCGCAACCTTAGGATTTCTTAGGAGCTGGCTGGCGGTGACGTAGGCAGCGTTGCCCTCGGCTTTGTATCCAGCCAGGCGATACGCGTCGACGATTGGTTTTCCTGCTGCAACGTGCTCGGCAAAGATGCCCTGCTGTTCGGAAATGCCAAAATATTCAGGGACAAAGGTGTTATCTGGATCATCATTTTTATCCGTGATATTTGGCAGGGAAAAATTCTCAGATTTTTTTTTCGCGGATTTTTTCTGGCTCGGTTTACCTCGTCCATCCGTCCGTCCGACCGTCCGTCCATTTATATTTTGGACGGAATTTTTGGACGGAGATTTCAGTCGCTCCCAGCAATGCTTTTTAGCCAAATCCACCAGCGTAGATTTTGCGATGCCATGCTTATCTGCGACTTTCTGGATCGAGAGTAACCCGGAGCAATAATCGCTTTTGAGTTCACTCTCGTCCGGTTTACTCATTAGTCAGTGTCCTGGCTTTTCTTCACTTTCAACAACTCTCGAACAGCAAAGGAGTCGCCTTCTCTGGCTAACTTGAACAATGCTGTCCGTAGCTCGGCTTCACCTTTCGCCCTTCCTTTGCGCATGACGGCCATAAACTCTGCCATCTGTTCTGCGTCTTGCCGGAGTAATTTCAGGTCGATATCCAGCACGTCAGCGATTTGTTGGTAACTCAACTTGCATGCTGCCAGCGCCTCAGCTTTGGCCCTGTCGTACTGGATCTTCTGATTCATCATCGATTTCCCCGAGCTTTTGAAGCGCCAGTGCTGCGACGGTTCTCAAGGCTTCTGCGGTATTGATGATGTTCAGCTTACTTTTGGCGTTAATGACGGCATTAAACACGGCGTCAAAATCGCTGATGCTTCCTGCGACAATTGGGCGGTCTTTGGCTCGCTTTCCGATTTTCTCCAGCGCCTCAATAAACAAGGCTTTTTCTTCCGGAAGGAATGCGATGACCAGGTCCTGATAAGTCGGCTGAACAAAGGAGAGAGTTTGCACATCGATGTCGGCAATTTTGAATGCGTCATCGCTCAACCCGGAATAGAGTTTCATGTCCAGGCTGTTTATCGACTCGTACAATTCCCGAAGAATGTTGCTGTCATCCTTACCTTTGAATGCGTTATGGCTTAGTTGTATCGCGACTTGCTCGTCCTCGGTGAGTTCGGTAACGATATCAATAATGTCGATGTCAATCAGACCAGCCTTTATCCCTGCCTGTGTGCGGTGATTACCTGACAACACCGTTCCTCGATAAACGACGGGTAGACTGGTCAGGCACCCGTCGCGTTTGATGTTGCGCACCAGCCGGGTAAACTCATCCGGATCCATGTAGTGAGCGTTCTTCTCCAACAACTTCAAATCGGCCAGGGCCACGCGCCGTATGACGGTTTCAATTGGCATACTTTCGGTACCAGGTGAGGAAGATGTCTTGCGGTGATTGCTCGCGTACCGCAGATGAGTAATTGAGGAATCCTTCCCCTCGTTTCGCCAGCGTGTAAATGCCGCGATATTTCATCGATACCGGCTTGTCAGTGAATGCGGTGGTGTACA
Source organism: Buttiauxella sp. S19-1 (assembly GCF_022134725.1). NCBI lineage: Bacteria > Pseudomonadati > Pseudomonadota > Gammaproteobacteria > Enterobacterales > Enterobacteriaceae > Buttiauxella > Buttiauxella sp. S19-1. The sequence continues at coordinate 70,093 of NZ_JAHWLU010000003.1, read as the reverse complement.
CAGATTTAATGTCGATGACGTACTGGCGGTTAACATGATTAATAACGTCACGGCTGGTTGCCAGCATCGGAATGAGTTTTGAAATCTTCCGGTGCCGCGTCGTTGAGAAGTCGCTCAACATGTAGATGTTGTGGATCTTGTCGCCGAACTGCGCCATCGAAAAGATGAATGCACCCACCAGCATGCCGTCCACCAGCACACCGAAATTCATCATCCCGGCTTTGTGGTTAATACCTTTAGCCAGGTAGATATTTTTCAGGAAATTTATTTGCTGGGTTGTCAGCAGCACAATTTCAACAAGACTGCTTTCGTTGATTTTCTCATGATCAACAATCTGGTACCGGAACGGTTGGGATTTTCGCTCGTCGCGGCGCAGTGATGACCGGGCATCATTTGCATACATGTAAATCGGTTTGTTGCTGCCAGCGAACATGATGCGTGGCTCGACTGCCTCCATGCGGCGATCGGAAACAATCGCGAAGTTCTGATTATCGTCGAGCAACTGCTGAATGAGTGATTCGGTATTTTCCGGATCCCACATCCCATACGATGGCGCAGGCCAGGCTGTGCAACCGTTCACAAATTTGTAGATGTTCTCGTACCCACCCTTGTATGTGGGCGCGAACATGATGACGGTGCCGTCGTTCTCTCGCGCTGCTGAAATCTGGTCGTGGAAGTCGCCAGCGTGGAAGCCGTCAATCGCGAAACCATCCGTGTATTTGAGTAGCTTTTCCCGTTCCACCCGATGGTATTCCGCCAGGTTTCGAATGATGTGAGCAAAGTGCGCCTTGCTGTACTGATTGTTGCCTTTGAACCGGGCCAGCGTTATCGCAAGGCATACGCATGCGGTGTTAGCCAGCGCATCACCGCGCAGCAAGTTCAAAGGTTCAAGTCGTTCGCTGAAAGAAACGTCCATCGCCTGCCCGGTGAGCAGGTTGCCGACGGCGCAGGACAGCAGTGAAACATCGTTGCCGTAGACCTGCTTATCCGGCATCAGATTCTTGATGGCATGCTCTGTCCGGAACGAACCGGAACAACCGATGTACACGCGTGGTTTGAGGTGGATATTTCCCAAAATCTGGGTGATTAACTTCTTCGGAATGGAGCCAATAAACATAGCAATTCCCGTTAAATATCAGGCACATATGATATAATGATAACGTAAGTTATTGTTATCACGAGGAATGAGTTTACGATGAAAACATCCTGTTTTTCGCTCTATCGCGGAGAGGGTCGAATCAGCATCGCCCGCTATGCCCCACGCAATACGCCAGCCGGGTACCGTACCTATCAAAAGCTGGCACCCGGAAATTGGTTTAACTCGGTGTCGACTTCCCGCTATATCGAACTCTTTCAGTCCGAAATACTGGCGAAATTGAATCCTGAGCATGTCTGGAATGAGTTGCACGTCATCACTGGCGGTGTTGAGCCAGTGCTGCTGTGTTGGGAGAAACCAGGAGAGTTTTGCCACCGCCAGTTAGTGGCCCGGTGGTTTCGGCGTGAGTTGGGGATCGCTGTTGAAGAGTACGATCCCCACACTACGCCGCAGTTGGATATGTTTTAACTGAGTGCCGGGGAAACCCGGCTATTTTCCGAAAACAAATGGTTCACTCAATATCAAGGTGCAAATTTCATCTAAGTCAGATGATTTACTTTGACCAGTAATATAGCTCTGATGCGCTTCAAAAAATTTAGCCCAGCACTCCGTAACCACCTTATTCTCATCAAGTAAGTTCTCAGTCATTGCCAAGGCATGAAAACAATTGTGAAATAAAATAGTTAAATTTCTACGTTCACTTTCGTATTCTTTCAAATCTTTCGTAAACAAGACTTCTGGCATTTTTACCAATTGAAAAGCGTAGTCCCCGATTGCTTGCTTAAATATCAATTTCACTTTAAGTTCGTCCTGCTTGCGCCATCGAAACATGGCCCAAGCAGCAACTACAAACGTGGCCACAGTAGCCATTGCTGAGATAGCTGCCCACATAGTTCCCCATGGCCAGCCTTCATTTACCTGTTGCATGATTAATCCCCTTGATTGAAGGAGATTATTTTACCCTGAAAAATGCGTAGCTGCCGATACCTTCTCGCCCGAGTTGCGATTCAACGTCATTGCCCTCGGCCAGAGCGAAGCCCTGTTCTTTGAACCAGTTCACTAGCCCGTTTCGCGTCCAGTACCAGATATGTTCGTCCGGCCGGAAATGCTTTGAACGAGGAATGTCATCACCAGTTTCAAAAAGCGGTACCGAAACGAAAACCCATTTTTCTGCTTTTCCAACTGCGATGTCGGGACGGTCGATATGCTCCAGGCTATCCCAGAATGCCAGCGCGGGATAACGGTCAGCGTACAGGTCAGCCCATAGTCCACGATGCTGCAACCATTCCACACCTGCAGGGTTCACATCGTAACCCTGCGTGTTGGGCCTGGCCTCGACAAACTGGCCTGCGCCAATACCTACGTCCAAGACAGGTCCACTGCCGTAATGCCGACCGATTAACCGGATACGGGCTGCCGTCAGTTCGCGGCCCAGCTGCGTGTCGGCGAGTTTGCGGTACCGGGCAAAATAGCCTTCGTCGTACGGTCGATTTTTCGGTACCGGATAGCGGCCCATTCCTAACTCAGGCAACCAGACTAGGCCTTTTTTCACTTCACCGGAAAAATGCTTCATGCTGCAACTCGCTTACGTGATGCTTTGTAGACGTTATCGATAAATGGCTGCACTTTTTCAGCCAGGTTGCTTATCGTTTTCTCGCACTGGTGCTTCATTTCCTGACAGCGACAGTAATTGTCCGGGTAGATGAATAGCGCCTGTGACAAATCCATACAGCGCGGGTCAGTGACTTTACTGTGATGATTGTTCCCGCCGTTCCCACCTTGCAGACAGATCATCGGTTTCCCGTAGGCCAGAGCAGCATGCATCACCACGCAAGCACCAGTCAGCACAATGTCGGCACACTCCACCAGCGCCAGCATTTCCCAGATGGAAAGTTCACCATGGTGGAATTTTTGATGCGCAAACGGTTCACCGTCCGGTATCCATTCCTGGCCTTCCTGCACATCGGCAATGCTGATGACGTGAAATCCCGCTGCTGCCAACTGACGGGACACGTCGTCGATGTACTGGTTCAGTGGTCCACGGCTGGCGTTATGCCACTCCACCCGCTCGGAGGTCGGGCGAATTACAGCAATGGGCTTGCCGGCTGTCGTCTTGATATTTGCCGGTTCATAGCTGGGTAAATCAAGCGGTGCTGGCGCGATGCCGAATTGCTGCTCCATTGCGTCGAAAATACTGCCCTGCAGCAGGTGACCATTGCCGTAGAAAATGCGCTGACGCGGCACACCCAGCGGCGCCTCAACGAATTGGACTTGTGAGCATTGCTCGCTGAGCTTCTGTGTGCGTAGCGGAGTACACGTCCGGACAAAATGAACGCCTGGAATATCGCTGTAAATTTCCGGCAGCGGCGTTTTCAGCCAAATTTCGTGGCCTTTGTCAGCCAGCGCTTTCACGAATGAGCGCTGATTGATGTTGTCGCCGATGCCATGCATCCCGTCAAAATAGAATTTTTCAGGCATTAAGTGCAGCCTCGATGGTTGATTGTGGAAAGCAGGCCAGTGCTGTGTGCCGCGATGCGTTGATGATCTCAACATCCGGCAGCAGGCCAGTGAGGGAAGAAAAGTCTGAATGCCAACGGCTTACTTCCCGGGGAACAGGGTTATGCATTGTCGCCGGGTGTCTGCCGTGCCAGTGAGCGCCGTTCGCCAATGTGCAGTCATAGCCAAGCAGAATGACGCGCTCCGCGCCGAGGTGCGCTGCCAGTTGAATAGCGCGCTGACCGGAATTAAACGGGCCGCTATCTGCAGGGCGAAAGAATCGCAAACCGTATTTGTCACAGGCTCGCTGGCTCTGGGTCCATCGTTCCGCCCCTGGACTTACGACGTCGTGGTTGTGTGCCCACCAGAGATAATCACCAGCAAAGATGTGCTGACATTCCGGTACCGCGAGCCAGCTTGAGTTAACGGCAATGACTGGTAAGCCGGAGTCGGTGGCCTGCGCGCAATCGTACGCTGTCAGCGATGGGCCGCTGGCTATGCAAATAAACGTTTGGGTCATGGGGGGGATCTGTAGGTTTGGCATTATCACAGGCACTCATTGAATGCCTGTTGTAATGCCCTAATCCTTGATGAACTCATCCGTTTGAATGACGATTTCGCCAGTGAGCAGCATGGCACTGTTGACATCGACAAAAACTGAGGCATGAGGATTAGCATTTTCATTCAACCACTTAATCAGTGGCTTGGCTGCTTGCTCAAAGCTGGCGCTGTTGTAACGCTGTTTTGTAACTTCCTGCTCTACTTTTTCCATGTTTATTTACCTTTCTGGTGCTAAGGGAAAACCTGCTCAGCTATTCGGCTGGTTGTGGACAGACTATTTGCTCCAGCGCCGCATCGGCCTGGCTCTGCTGCTGCTTTTTGGCAGCAAGATTTGCGGCAGCCGCTGCTGTGGTTGCGGTAGAAGCCGCCAGCGCGACTTCGGCATGTTCGAACTGGCGGTCGGCGCTTTGTTTCGCGCTCATGGCTTCGCGTTCAGTTTTTTGCTCTGATTTAAGCTGGTCACTGGTACACGCGGATAGCAAGCACGCCAATGTCACGCCAGTTAAGACGATAATTACTTTTTTCATTTGGGTTTTTACCTGGTTAGATGCGGGTGAACATCCGGATTAGAAATTGTAGGTCGGTTGCCACTGGCCTGATTTCATCACAGCAGCATGACGTTGAGCGCGATCGGGAGTTTGTTTTGCCCAGGTGCTATCCAGCATTTGACTGGCGGCTTCGCTCCAGTTCTCAGCTTCAATTGCTTTCAACATGTTTTTAAAGCCAGCGACACCACTTACGCCCATCTGATACGCCATTGAGGTGAGAATATCGAAACGTGGTTGATTGCAGTGAGGAAGCGCTGGCGCAATGACGCTATTGCTTTTCATACTGGATACAGTGGTATCCACCAGCGATTGAAGCCAGGCGTCAATTGTGGGCTGGGTAAGCGTAAAGGTGTAATGTCCAATCGGAGCACCCTGAGGGCCAAGCTTGAAACCTACGCCAGTTGTGGGATAACCCAAGCTATCAATATACGGTTTAGTTTTTGTCCCTTCTTCCTGTTCTAATAACAAAATAATTTCACTTTTCTGATTCATCATTTTTCACCAGATTATTTTTGCGTGAGTCCCACGCACCAAGTACAGCGGCACGAATACGATCCGCACCGATAAAACCGACCAGCATGCCAACCAACGGCATCCACTCTTCGTGTAAACCTGTCTTACGCATGACAGCCAGAACGCTTAATGTGATTGCGATCGCCAGAACGCCTGCAAAGGTAGAAGCACACCAGCCTTTGCCGTCTTTCATGGCAGACCATAACGCAGCAAGGAAAGCAGTAAGGCTTCCCCAACTGGCATACGGATGACTCAGCAGCCATGCGCCGGCTGCTGACAACCAGCCGAGCAATCCGGGTTCTTTTTCGATCATGTTTTCACCTTGCCAGGATTGCGGGCAGAAAAAAGCCCCAGCAAATGCCAGGGCCATATGTTGCGAGAAATGCTAAAGAACGAGGCCGTCAGACCATTGATCTGGTGGCATTATACCCCGACTGATATCGTTGCGCTGCGAAAGTAACCACATCAAACGAGAGGTAATTATGGCGCTTTATATTGCAAGGATTGAGCTTACTGATGCAGGCAGCGAAAACTATGAATCATTGCACGAAGCAATGGATTCAGTAGGGTTCTCAAGAGAGTTTCTTTATCCAGACGGGTCATGGCACCAACTTCCAACAGGCACGTATGTAGGAGTCAGGTTGGATTCGGAGATTGAGCCAATCAGAAACAGCCTGATTAGCATCGCCAAGCGAGAATCCCCAGGCGATCCTCTTGTGATTGTTTGTGAAATTGAAAAATGGGGGGCTTATCTCCCGAACTCTAACTCTTAGTTTTATCCCACACGCCGAGGCGGTCAGTGTCTTCCACTCCATTGACCGTTTTTTTTTGCTCTTCTGGTGCGTTGTCAAACTGGTATAGCTCTAAAAAACCCTCAGCAATCTGACGGCCCAACTCTTTATGTGTGATGGGTGGTTTGTTGCACATCACGCTTCCACTACGAGGTACAGTGATTAGTGAGGCCATAGCCTGATATGCAGCTTGTTTTGCATCTTCGGGTAAGTCTTGAAATTTCATGTTTTCTCCAAATAAAAAAGCCCGCTGTCAGTAGCGGGCTTTTGCATGGGTATAACTTGTCGAGCTTGTGGAGAAGATTAGAGCAAATTTATTCAGCAGACAAGAAATGTTAAGTTTTTTTTAGTTCTATTTTAGCTGGGTCAATCCCGAATTTTGCCAAGTATTCTTTCACTCTTTCGTCATAGAAGCGCTTCTTGTCTTCCATTTGCTTGATAATTTCATCGACTTCCGCATCTGGAAGCTCTTTAGCCAGCTCCACTAACTTAAGTTGCCTAAAATCGAAATTTTTAGTTGCTGCATGCTCCGGTTCTTCTGATGGGTAGGGCTTATCAAGATATCCAACTGGCATCCCGTAAGTGCCCTCAAGTCTGCGCGCAGCCTTGGCACCAAAGGTAGTTCGTCCAGACATGAGTTGTGAGATATAGCTACTCTCTTCCCTAGGTATGGTTTTATCGCTAAACCATTCTCTTAGTCTTTGTTGCCGAATTGGTCTGATATCAACTTTCATATAATCACTTGTTATTTCTTGATATTCGTTCAAAAAAGACCTCGAAAACCAAGCGTAATATAGCTCGAGGTGAATAATATTCTATGTGTAAAGTTTAGCAATACGAAAATTTCAGGCAACCCCTTCACACAAAACTTAAAAACAACTAAAATACACTAAGTACAAACCAACAGAGACTACATATGGACTTTAAAACCTATTACGACAACCTAGAGCGTGGTGAGCGAATGAAGCTTGCTAAAGAACTTGGTGTTTACCTGGGATCCCTTTCCCAAATGGCATCGGGCTATACGAAGATCCCACCAGCACGAGCACTTGCGATTGAGTTGGCCACTCGAGGAGAAGTAACACGCAAGGAACTGCTTCCGAATGATTGGGAAAAGTATTGGCTTCCGAGCGAGCTAGATCATACAGACGTTCTTCGACGAGAGGTTGAACAATGAAAATCAACCTACCAGCCCTCTGTTCTACACTCAGTAGTTGGTCACGCGAAATCACTCAATTCAAGGCAACCATGCTGATTACGAAGGCATATGTTGATCTCGGAATGGCCTACCCAACAGAGCTAAGTAGAATCGAATACGATGACGGAACGGTCGATCATCAGGCACTTACCAACAATAACCAGAATATTTTTCACCGCTGGCGTAAATGTAATACTGAAGACCAAATCAAAAAATTAACTGCACTGGCACCAGCAATAATCGAAGCCATGCCAACTTATCTTCGCGACATGATAACCAACGGAGATAGCCTTGAATTTCAGACCGCGAGACTTTTAAAAGAGCATACCGATGTATTGAATGCGATTTTACTTGGCTCTCCATTGCCTGATTTTGAGAAAGAATGCGCCGAATTCGAAATCGCTTATGCCAGTGCAAAAAAAGCATACCGTTTTAAGCAGCAGAGACATGACCACTGATCAACCGTTTTAAAAGTGTAACGCTATGTGCGTTACACAACTGAGGTTTATATGGCATCAAACTGGATAAAGGTTGAGGTAATTACACCCGACAAACCAGAGATATTCAGGCTGGCTGAAACATTGAACATCGATCCTGATGCCGCATTGGGTAAAGCCATTCGGTTTTGGGTTTGGGCCGACCAGCAAACAATCGACGGCAACGCAAAGTGTAACGCTAATGGCGTTACAAAAAATGCAATTGATCGCATCACATTCATGCGTGGTTTCGCTGATGCCCTGATTCAAGTGGGTTGGCTATACGAAACAGAAGGTGTACTGACTTTACCGAACTTCGACCGTCATAATGGGGAAAGTTCTAAAAAACGGGCACTTACGAATAGAAGGGTTACAGAATATCGCGATAAGAAACCCAAAGGTAACGCTAAGAGCGTTACAGAAGGCGATCAAAAAGCGTTACCAGAGGAAGAGGAAGAAGTAAAAGAAAGAGAGAGAGAGGCGCGCGAGCAGCCTGTGGATAACTCATGCCCGAAATTTTCGATGCAACCTGATTGGCTCCCTGGTGATGATTTTGCCATCCAGTCTGCAGCATGGGGACACGATATCGGGGTTGCCCCTGGATACACCTCTGCCCAGCTCCAGCAATTTCGAGATTACTGGCTCCCTGAGACGGCCCTGAAATATCAATCGCAGTGGGAAATGTCTTTTGCCGAAAGTCTTTCCCGACAAAAAATCAGCTCAGGCAGTACACCTGGGGCCCAGGGCGTAAACTCGATCCCTGAACCTGACAGAACGATCCCAACAGGCTTTCGTGGTGGAACTGATTGAAAAATATAAATATTTATTGATTTAATACTATCCATAGGCAGGTAATAAAGTAGGATGTATATGAAAAACAATTACTTAGCCACCAAGAGACATGACCAATGACCAGTGAAATTTTTAATACCGGCGAATTTTTCGCACCAACGCCGAACGACCTCGTAGAAAACCTGATGGGGAGATACACCTTCGAACGTCAAAAAATAGAGTCGCTGGCGGTGATTCTGAACGATGACGACGCTCAAGTGGCAATAGACCACTTCATGAGTGGGAATCAGCGTGACAAGCGTTACACGAACCACACAGCCCTTTCAGTTTTATTCGCCCGTGATGGCGCTATTTCCCATCTGAACGCAGCTTACTGGCAGAAGGCGCTTCTGCTAACCGATGTTCTGGACGTAATGCCTGCTGCGCGCCGTGAGGAGTGGAACGAAAATATTCTCGAAATGCGGACACCAGAATTCGAGGAAGAAACTGTCAGGACAACGCTGTTTGATATGCTCAATTCCCGCAACAGATTTTTCGGCGAGCGTGTGGACGGTATTTTCAAATCGCTATCAGGCGAGCACGTCACGAACAGACCCGAAGGATTCAGCAAACGCATGATCCTCTCTGGTGTTTACGACCAGTGGGGGATGACCAATTACAAAATGGTTAATCAGGTGCTGGATTTACGGCAGGTAATCGCAAAGTTCATGGGCAGGCCGGAACCGTCATACGAACTGACGAACAAAGCACTGAAAACAGCACGCGATTACCCCGGTGAATGGATGTCAATCGATGGTGGCGAAATGCGGCTCAGAGCTTACCTGAAAGGGACTGCGCACTTTGAGGTTCATCCGGATATAGCCTGGCGTCTGAACTGTATTCTTGCCAGTCTGTATCCGTTAGCGATCCCTCCAGAATTTCGGGCTAAACCGAAGAAAAAAATCAAAGACTTTGTGTTGATGCAAAACGCCCTTCCCGTCGCCGTGTTGCAAGACATGTGTCTGCTTGAGATCGGTGAATACAAGCCGCGTCAACGCAACAAGTATGACGAACCAGTCGAGCCTAAAACTCGAAACCCATACAACCGTACTTTCCGCGGGTATGACGAAGACCGTCGCGTTCGTGCTGAGTCAGAGAGAATACTCTCGACTATTGGCGGCACCAAACTGTACAGCGGGAGCTGGTCCTGGTGGGAGTTCGAGTACGATCCGACCCGAGTCCTGGCTGAAATAATCGCATCCGGCTGCGTCCCTGACGATAAGAGTCACCAGTTTTACCCTACTCCACCAGCGCTGGCTGAATACTGCGTTCAACTGGCTGGCATCGAGGAAGATCATAATTGCCTTGAACCGAGCGCCGGCCACGGAAATATTGCGGAATTTATGCCCCAGGACCAGACAATTTGCGTGGAAATATCTTCGCTCAAATGCCAGGTGCTCGCCAGTAAAGGCTGCAGGGTTTATGAAGCTGATTTTTTAAAGTGGGCGCAGAACGGAGGCTGTTTTGACCGAATCGTTATGAATCCCCCATTCAGCGACGGCCGCGCCCTCCTCCACTTGCAAACTGCCGCATCTTTAACGAAGACGGGATCCCGCATTGTTGCAATCCTTCCAGGCAGCATGCGGAACAAAGACGTGCTCTCTCAAGACTGGAACTGCACATGGTCAGAACCGCGTTCAGGGGAATTTACAGGGACCAGTGTATCTGTGGTTATTCTCACCGCAGAACGCCAGTAGGGAGAAATTATGCGTCTTAAATACGCCATAACAATCGGCGATCCTAAATCAGCTCAGATTGTTGCATACCAGGCCAGAGATACTGGTAAGAGCCATTTACAACGCGACGATATTGTCGCGTCGCTGGGTATCACTCAGGCGCGGTGCAGAGCTGGACTGTCACTCATTTACGCAAAATACACGAAAGACATTAGCGCGGCAGAAACCGCGCTCAACGAGCTACAAATTTATGCGAAAACGGTCACAAAAAAATATCTGTTCCATTATTCCGGGCCAAGTTTGCGCGTTGCCGCTTCGGTTGTCGCTATGCTTGTTCTTGAAGATTTTTGCAGAACCGTAGATACACCAGGCGCGAAATGTCATTGCGGGGGAAAAGGGCAAATTCGCGATTTAAAAGAATCAAAGAAGCTGGGAATGGCGGTATCTAAAGTATGTCACCGCTGCAAAGGAAGTGGCCTCAAGCCGCTTACCCACACGCGGTGTCATCACGCGATAACAGCACTGATTCCGATATCTCAATCAACATATTCCCGACACTGGAGGCCGTTCTATGACGACCTTCTGGCTTGGTGCTATCGGCAAGAATCCATAGCTGAGTGGAGCTATAACTCGATTACGTCGCTAAATCCGTTGCATCTTGAGTCTGGAGACTGACAGGCAAACATTTTGGACGAGTAGAGGAATATGCACTCTTAATGGAGTGCGCTACTTAAGTCAAATCGAGGTCGCAGGCCATGACGCTTCAAACCGTAAGAAGTATAGCTTCCCTGTTAGCATCTTATTCCTTATCTAACATGCAGCGCGAAATACTAAATGGTGATGATATCAGAGACTTATTAGTAAGAATGCAGAGTAGCAATCCAGATGTACGAGATAAAGCGAGAAAAAAATTACTTAACACAATATTTGAAGAACTACACAAAAACTAAAATCAACTAAAAAACACTAAACAAAAAGTTGCCTTTTTAGGTAAAACAACTAAAATAACCCTATAGCAAACAACTATAGGGTTTCAAAAATGGTCATCACCATCCTAAACGCGAAGTCAGAAATTGACGTTATTATCCCCGCCTGCATCCCGCACGACAGCGCAATCCAGGCTGCAAAAACCGCAGTACGTGAAGCAGCTCTACACGACATCAAGCTCACAGCAGTAGATGAAGATGGCGAAAGCGTCTTTGATGCTGAATTCGAAATGCTCATTCAGTTCATTCCGCATGCTCGCCGCATAGCTTCCGACATCAAAGACAATCCGGCAGCCGTTCCAATGTTCTTGTCAGGTTCCCCGCAGTTAGCCGATCTGATTTCCAGCGCAATCACTGAGTATTTTCAAAAGCAGATTGCTATCGGGCAAGAATACCTGGCAATGCCTGAATCAAAACGCCAGAAAATGCGCGAGCAGCTTTTCGGCATGATGTTCAGCAGCACCGCGGCTTAATTAAAGAGACATGACCAATGACCAATAAAATTAGCTTTGAAGTAACTGCGTCTGATGCATCTATTAAACCGGATGACTATCGTAATATTCGTGTTGAAGTTGATGGCATTGCAATTAGCGACCTCCTGGAATCAATTGAAGATAACGCTTCAATTCTTGAAGAAATCGGTGAAGAAAAAATTGCCGATTGGATCTCCGAAGAAAATAAATTGGCTGAATTACTCAACCATTTCGATGACGTTGATCTTGCCGATTATTTAAAAAATAAAGGTTGGGTATTTGCGGAGGCAGTAAATGCGTAATCCAATGTCCGACTGGAAGCGTAAACCTGTTCAGGTACAGGCCGTTCGCCTCCCGCTGTTCTGGGCGTTGGTTCGCCGCTTCTGTTACCTGTTAGCACAGAAGGGTGACCCTAGCATTCAATAAATGTAGTACGGCCAGCCAGCGGTGCCGTCAAACACTGGCAGTTAGTTGACCGCTTCAAGCACTCGACGACCCTCAGGCGGGGCAATTGACGGAACCCGGAAAGACGGGGCAAAAAATGGCTGTAGGGGAAATCTGTTAATTCAGATTACGAACGAACCGGAGACCAGCCATTAATTGCCACATCCGAAATCATCAATTAATTATGGTGATTCCCGATGTAGCAAAATTAAATATGCCAGAAATGGCAGGGTATTCTATTAACTGAAATGAGGTTATTTATGGAACATATTAAAGTTGAGCTGAAAACAATTAACACCATTTTCCCATCTGTTGCCGAGGCATTCGTTAATGATTCCTTGGTGGCTTATATCTGCGAAAACAAAGACGCTAATCGCGAATCAAAACCTCAGTCTGTTGTTTTGACTACCGGAGAAAATCTTGGGGATTATTGCTGTATTAAATGCGCTGTGAAAGCGATTGCTAAAAAACACTTAGGTGAGGATGGAATATATATCGCAGGCGACAATCCCTTAGCTCAATTCGGTGCGTTTGGAATGCTACTTGCTGCGCTTGCTGAACTGCCGACAGAAAAAAGCCCGCACGAGGCGGGCTGATTCCAGATTTAACATCTCTCGATGTGCCGGTCGGGGACCAACCCGACCGTCAGAGACATGACCAATGACCACCGAGGCGACCACTGGACGCCTCATATTCTACACAGTTTTGAGGAAAAGTGTAATGAGCGATATGCCGCAAGAAATTGCCCTGTATCAGAAGGTAAAAAACGAGAGTGCCAGAAAGCGCTTGAACATTAAGGCTGCGTTCTTCTGGTGTACCAGTAAGAAAGAAAGCCTGGCTCAATCTCGTATGGCGCTGGCGCTCGACGAGGCTGGTTTTAACGATGACGATTTCGCAAAGCCTGTCCGCGTTAATCTTCCCATTGTCAGCGACCTGCCTTTAGAGGGTGTGCTTGATACCACGTTCTGTGACCGTTACCAGATTGGCGATGACGGTATGACGTTCGGTTTAATTCTAGGAGCAGCACCGCTCGGCGTCCACAATAATGAAAAAGTTGTGGCCGGTACCGATTCAACCGTTGAGGATGCCAATACAGCAATTGCTCCCCTTGACGCCACTCTTCCCGACCCGATAAACGAAGATAGCCAGGGCGCAAATGCCACGCTGCCAGATGAGCAAGCAACACCTGAGCTTAGAACCGTCCCCACCCTGCCCTTCCGCCAACGCGTTCTGGCCCATTTACTGAGCAGTGAATATCGTTATCACGTACATGTTGATCGCGGCGAAATGAAAGAAATCATCCGGCTCGAAATGGATACGGATGAAACGTACGCGCAGAACCTGTTGCTTGCATGCGCGAATATTGAGGCGCTACACACCTACCCAGATTTCAATCTGTATACGGCAATTGATGCAGTAAAAAATGTCTTCCCGGTTGGCAACAAAGCCCCCCTGCTGGGTGATTTTATTGCGTTTTTGACGAAGTACGTGGCAACCGATCATATCGACCGCAAGTTGATGATTCAGGCATGGATTAAAGGGGATCGTAATTTCGTCGTTAAACGTAACGATGCTGGCTTAAATGCTGGTGGCAATGTCCTCACCGACCGTGGAGTGGGTATCAATCACGATATGCAATCCCTGTCGCTTGATGTTGCTCTGGGCAAGCTGGCCCGCTCTATGGATTTCGATATCTACAACCTGGAAGGCCCGGTTTACCGCCGCGCTAAGGAAATACGTGATACGAAGCCAAACTACGATGATGAATATCTCGCCTGGCTGGGCAAGGTGCGCAAAATTGCCGGCGTTCTGGATTATTCCCGCGCCTCAATAATCGCCATGATTAAGACTGCGCCCGACGATATCTGGCGTACGCCTGGTGCTCTGCAGGGTTACATCAATTCATTCCTGACCGAAACCGATCACGCCAACCCATTATCTGAAATTGTTGCTGCAGCATGCGGAACACCACCAACCAGCAGTAATGAAAGTCAACCGAAGGTCACAAATCTTGGTGACGGTAAATTTTCTATTGATGGGTTAATCAATTCCCCGGCACCGGAAACCGCCTCAAATGGCGGCGAAAAAGAAGAAGTAGCGCTTACGGAGAACACCAGCGATGTGCAGATTCAAGAAGATAACAGTGATGAAATCCAGGCTGGTGATGCGCTGCAGCCAGGCGAAAGCAGTGTGGTCATTAGTGAAGAAATCGCTCCCGTAATTCCGGATGCAGCTGAAATTCTTGCCGCTAATGCTCCTCACTTGGCTAACCATAACGAAGTCGATGTAAACCAAAATACCGATTTTGTCGCCCATAATGACGATTCTGTAAACCAGGTTGAACCAGCTGCACCCGAAATCATGCCAGAAGTAGATAAAGTCGAACCAGTTGTGCCGGAATCTTCGTGGCCGACATTCTTTGAGCCTGGCCGCTATGAAGATATACCAAACGATGTATATCACGGTTCGAACGGTGTCAGCAGCACCATGCTGAAAGACGCTCGCGTCAGTCTTATGTACTTCAATGGCCGCCACGTTATCAAGACGATCCCCCGCGAGCAGAGCGATGCACTACTGCGCGGCAACATCATCCATACGTACGTGCTGGAGCCAGAGAAATTCGCCGATGAGTTTGGTTTCCCTGAGGATATGCCTGATGAGGTGCTGTGCACCAGTAGCGACTTCGTTGCGATTATCAAAGAGTACAACGCCAGCCTACCAGCGCTTAAAACCCCTGATGAGCTTAAGCAATGGATCGAGTCGTACAACAGCGAGTTAACACCACCTCTTTCTGTCAGCGGAAACATGGATGAGACAGGGCAACTGTATGCCTCCTTGCCAGAGAAGTTTCAACGGCTGCCGGAAAGTGGCAAGCATACCTCGGCGACCATGAAAGCTTGCATCAAGGAATATAACGCCAGCTTGCCTCCGCTGCTTAAAACCAGCGGTTCTCGCGAGCAGCTGCTCGACCAGATCGCCACCGTTGCGCCAGACGTTGCAGAAGCCGAACGCGCCAAATTTCTGCCTTACAACATTAGCGGCACTAAAGAGCAACTGACAGAAGTCGTTAAAGCCATTCGCCCGAATGCAGTGACCGCTGAGGATTTCCATAAACAGCAGGAAGTGTTGTGCCAAGGCAAGACCATGATCAGCCTGGACATGTACGAGCAGGCCAAGAATATCAGCGCTGCCCTCCAGCAACATCCCGGAGCAAGTCGCTTACTGAACCACCCTTCCCGCAAATCCGAAGTGAGCTATTTCGGCATCGATGACGATACCGGCCTGGAACTGCGCGTTCGTCCTGATGCAGAAGTGACAATCGGCACCGTACGCATCGGTGGCGACCTGAAAACCCTGGGCATCCAGAACGTGAAACAGGAGCGCCTGCGTGACCGCATTCACCGCGAAATTATCGAACGGGACTACCACCTGAGCGCCGCCATGTACTGCGATGTCGCCTCGCTGGACCAGTTTTTCTGGATTTTCGTTAACAAAGAGCCGGGTTACCACTGGGTTGCGGTAGTAGAAGCGTCCTCCGAAATGCTTGAGCTTGGACGACTGGAATATAAGCGCACCCTCAACCTAATCAATGACGCGTACGAATCCGGTAACTGGCCTGCCCCGATTGCCGAAGATTACACCGACGAATTGAATGATTTTGACCTGCGCCGTCTTGAAAACCTGCGCACTGCATAAGGAGCCAGAGAATGAAAAGTATTATCGAAGTTGATAGTCAAGCACCAAACACTGTATCCGCCAGCAATGCTGTTTTTAATGTAGGTGCACTGACTCAATTAACCAGCTTTGCAAACCTTATGGCTGATTCTACGGTCGCGGTACCGGAACACCTAGTGGGGAAACCTGCGGATTGTATGGCAATTGTGATGCAGGCCATGCAGTGGGGTATGAACCCTTATGCAGTTGCCCAGAAAACGCATCTTGTCAGCGGAAAGCTTGGGTATGAAGCACAACTTGTGAATGCAGTTATATCCAGTTCCAACGCCATTTCTGGCCGATTCCATTATGAATACGGCGGTGACTGGTCTAAGTGCTCCAGCACAAAAGAAATCACGGTAAAAAAGAAAGGACGCAATGGGGAGTATTCATCTACTGAACGCGTTCGTGGCTGGTCTGATGCAGATGAGGTGGGCCTATATATCCGTGTCGGTGCCGTTCTGCGCGGAGAGAAAGAAATAACCTGGGGTGAAAAAATTCACCTCTCCAGTGTCGTAATTCGAAATTCCCCGCTTTGGGTTTCTAACCCCAAGCAGCAAATAGCCTATCTCGCGCTCAAATACTGGTCGCGTCTCTATTGTCCTGACGTGATTCTGGGTGTGTACACACCCGACGAACTGGAGCAACGCCAGGAGAAAGAAGTCAATCCGATGCCTGAACCACAGGAGCGAGTGAACCTGCATGATATTGGCGATGAGGTCGTTGTGACCCATGAGCATTCAGTTAGTAGCGAAGAAAAGGCTGACATTGAAGTGACTGCCCAGGACTTCCGCGAATCCATTGATGCGGCTGAAACAGCGGAAGAAGCTCGCGGAATTGGCGAAGAAGTTGATGCAATGAAGGTGATTCTTGGGGTCGATCTTCATACCGAATTGCGTAACAAAGCGGTGAAACGTTATCACCAGATAATCGCCCAGACCAAAATCAGCGCGCTCATTAATGACCTTCCAAATTCTGACGAACCTGATGCCCCGCAGCGCTTTGCCGACCTTGAGCAAAGCTTGCAGGCAGCTAAGTCGCGCCTTGGGGCTGACCTTTATGAGGGTTTCACCATCACCCTTGCTGATATGAAACCTGAATATTGCAGCTGATAACAACGGCCCGCTACGGCGGGCCAGGAGCACCTGTATGGGCAACGATAAATTCAAAGGGATTAAGGCTGTGGGCAAGGATTTGTTAAATCGAATTAAGCAATACGCGGGCGGAGCTGAACCAATATTTAAAACGCGTGAAGAATGGCAGCAATGGATGTCCAGGCAAGAAAAGCAATCCGCTAAAGCTGTAAACAGCCAGAACCGGGGCGTAAAGACTGAAAATCTGGTCGTACGTTCAGGCATTACAGACTTATATCGCACCTGCACATTCGCCACTTACAAGGTGACGAACGACGGCCAGCGAATCGCCCTTTCGTACGCCAAGAGCTATGCAGATGGTTTTGGTACCGGATTTGCCAGTTTCATTTTTGCGGGTTCAGTCGGTACCGGGAAAACCCACCTGGCGGCGGCAATCGGTAACAAGCTGATTCGGCACGACAAGAAAGTCGTACTGATCACTATCTCCGACCTGCTGCTGAAAGTTCGTGAATGCTACGCGCAGAACAAGTCCGAATCCGGACTCATTGACACGTTATGCCGCTGTGACCTGCTCATTCTCGATGATGTAGGCATGCAACGTGGCAAGACAAACGAAGCGGTTTTACTCAACCAAATTATTAACAGGAGGTCATCAGAATTTAAGCCAACCGGGATTACAACCAACCTGAATTTTGCCGGATTATCCGCGCTGCTCGGTGAGCGCATCCTCGATCGTCTCAAGATGGACCAGGGGATTTGGGTGAATTTTGGATGGGAAAGTTACAGATCAAACGTAACCCACAAAAATTTCAAAAAGTGAGACATGACCAATGACTAATCAAAAACCAACTCGTAGGCGCAGCAAGCGACACTGCCGTCAAATTGTTCGATTTATGGCAGCAAGCCTTATCCCTATTCCCGTACAACCTGGCGATAACCAAATTTTCGATGAATGTCGCCACCATTGGCGTGGTTATCAGGTTCACAAAATTTTCGGGAGTGCACGAGCATGACCCAATTCTATGCAAATGGCGTGGTGGATAACGGCCAAGAATGCGAACAAGTCTCTGATGAGATTGCTCAGTTCTGGACTGTTTACGAACGCAAGTCAGACGGCACCAGCCAGGCTCTTTGCGATTGTGACAACCCAGAGCATGCAGTCCTGGCAGCTGAGCGGCTTAACGAATTGGCTGATCGCATTGCCGAGCTAACCCGCGCTATGCAATTCGCAGTCAACCCAAGTTTGTGGTGTGAGCGCGACGACAACATTTATCAGTATCGCGGCAAAGTTTGGTTCGCGGATGTACTGGAACAAGCGCTAAGCAAGGAGGCTGGCAATGCCAAGTAAAAAACCGCCAATGACCCACTCGGGTGTCATCGTTACAAAAGATGGTCGCAAGCGCATGAAACTACGCATGACCGCAACAACATGGTGTAGCTCCGCAGGCAAAGGATATTACAAAACGGACGGTACCCGCTGCGGTACCCCGTCATCAAAAAATCGTTTGCTGCTGGACACCATCAAGCCACTGGAGGCCAACGATGCGTGAACGTGGAATGATTTTCAATGCTGAAATGGTGCGAGCCATCCTCAACGGCAGCAAGACGCAGACCAGGCGAGTTTTTAAAAAACAACCTGATGAAGATGGGGTGTCATGCCTGGAGGGTCGTTGGTTCGATTCTTCAGAAACACGCCATGATAATCCCTTCGGCAAAGTTGGTGACCATATCTGGGTGCGGGAGACGTTCACACCATTTCCCGGTCAAGGAGATGGCGCGAAATATCTATATCGTGCCGACGCTGATGACGACGGTTCTGTTCCGTATTTAGTGAGCAACGCAGGTGGTTTTGGCGGAGGCGTAGGCAACTCCACTCCTGAAAGATGGGTGCCTTCAATCCATATGCCGCGAACTGCCAGCCGTATCTTGCTTGAAATCATCGGCGTTCGCCTTGAGCAGTTGATTGATATATCAGAAGAGGACGCGCAGGCAGAAGGTGTTACACCGTCACAGAACTCATTAACCCCACCAGAAGCGCTTTACCGCGTAGGTTTTGCGAACTTGTGGCGTGATTTTTACGGTGAGGAAAATTGGGACTCCAAACCGTGGGTATGGGTAATTGAGTTCAAGCGCGTGGAGGTCAGCAATGACTAACTCACTCGAAGCGCAGGGAATGCCGTCAATTCTCGACATGTGCTGCGGCTCCCGCATGTTTTGGCTGGATAAGCACGATGACCGGGCTGTGTTCACTGATATTCGCAGCGAAGAGCATACGCTTTGCGACGGTCGCCGCCTTGTCATTCGTCCTGACCTGATTGCCTCGTTCCGCGCATTGCCGTTTGCTAACGATTCTTTCCCGGTTGTCGTCTTTGATCCGCCACACCTTGAGCGCGTCGGCGATAACGCCTGGATGGGCAAGAAGTACGGGAAGTTGAACAAAGAAACGTGGCGCGATGATTTGCGCGCCGGGTTCGCTGAGGCGTTCAGGGTGTTGTGGCCACACGGCGTGCTGATTTTCAAATGGAACGAAACGCAGATACCAGTTAGCCAGATTCTGGAGCTTACACCAGAGAAACCGATAATCGGGCAGCGCACTGGTAAGAACGACAAAACTCACTGGATTATTTTCGTGAAGGAGGTTGCATGACCTCTACCCCGCAACTTGAGTACGCCGTTCGCCGCATCGTCGAGCTTGAAAACCTGCTGCATGTTGATGTGCCAGAGAAAACAGTCTGGCCGCAAGAAGCAATGATGGTTCTTAGCGAAGTTCCTTTAAGCGGTGAGCTTTCTCCTGCAAGCAAGGAAAAGCTGCTTTATCACGTTAACCGTATGTGGCTTGAGCGCCTGCCACTTCCATCCATCGTTTCTGCGGCCAATGCGTTGGCAGCAGCACTGAGCAACCGAAAATGAACGAAATCATTGTTGATAATTTTGCTGGCGGTGGCGGTGCAAGCACCGGCATCGAGCTGGCGATCGGGCGCAGTGTGGATGTGGCAATCAACCATGATCCCCACGCAATCGCCATGCACGAGACAAACCATCCCGGCACTCTTCATTATTGCGAGAGCGTCTTCGATATCAACCCGGCAGTCGCAACTGCCGGCAAGCCTGTCGGGTTGGCGTGGTTCAGCCCGGACTGTCGTCATTTCAGCAAAGCGAAAGGTGCTAAGCCAGTTGAGAAGGAAATTCGTGGACTGGCGTGGATTGCCGTTCGCTGGGCGCTGGACGTTGGCCCCCGAGTCATGATGCTGGAGAACGTCGAAGAATTTAAGACCTGGGGACCGCTGCTGGCTGTTGAAATGCGCCCGGATCCAGCGCGCATCGGCGAAACCTTCCGCGCTTTCGTTGCAATGCTGTCCACCGGGATTGCAACTGATCACCCTGCCCTTGCTGAGGTATGCGAATTTTTGAAAATTTCTGCTGATAGCCAGGACGCTCAAAGGCTAATTCGCGGTCTGGGCTACATCGTCGATTACCGGGAACTGCGCGCCAGCGACTACGGTACCCCGACAATTCGCAAGCGCTTCTTTATGGTCATGCGCCGGGACGGTCGCCCGGTCGTCTGGCCCGATATCACCCACGGCGACCCGGCATCAGCAACGGTGAAGTCAGGCAGCCTGAAACCATGGAGAACCGCGGCAGAATGTATCGACTGGTCGATCCCCTGCCCGTCAATCTTTGAGCGGAAAAAATCACTAGCGGAAAATACCCTGCGCCGCGTGGCGCGTGGCATCCAGCGATTCGTCCTGAACAACGCAAACCCATTCATCGTTAAATGCAATCACACCAGCGGCAAAGGCAATTACGACTGCTTCCGGGGCCAGGCAATCACCGGACCATTGCAGACGATCACGAAGAAACATGGCTACGCGGTCGTGGTACCGCACCTCACAAAATTCCGTAGTGGCTCAACCGGGCAGCTCGTTACGGATCCTGCACCAACGATTACGGCGGGAACATCTGCACGCCCAGGTGGTAATGGGCATGCTCTCGGTATGGTTGAGGCTATGCTCACTCCGTTCATAGCTGGTAATGGCGGAAGCGAATACCAGGCTAAACCTCGCCAGGTCACAAAACCAGCACATACAATCCTCAAACAATCCCGCGCATGTGTCATTACTCCGGTTATCGCACGACAGTTCGGTAACAGCGTCGGCCACGCGGCGAACTCGCCAAGTGGCACCATCACGGCTGGCGGCGGCGGTAAATCACAGCTGGTAACGCCCACCCTGATCCAAATGGGCTACGGTGAACGCCCCGGCCAAGCGCCGCGTGTATTAAAACTCGAAAACCCATTGGGAACGGTTACCGCTGGAGGCGGCAAGTTTGCCGTCACAACCGCGTTCCTGGCTAAGCACTACGGCGGAAACTACACCGGGCCAGGCATTTGCGTTGATGAACCAGCCCATGCAGTGACGACCGTCGATCATCACGCCCTGGTAACTTCTCACCTGGTGATGCTGCGCGGCACCTGCAAGGACGGTCGCGTTGTTGATGCCCCGGCCCCCGGTCTTACGGCAGGCGGCCTGCACGTTGGCAACGTTGAAACTACGATGACAACCGAAGAAGGTGGCGAATACCCGCATGCAGCAGCTGTTCGGGAGTTTCTGCGGGAATATTGCGGGGAAGACGTTTCTGAGTTCGTGGAGATAGACGGTATCACCTACCGGATTGTTGATATCGGTATGCGCATGCTACAGCCCCGTGAGTTGTACTCCTGCCAGGGGTTTCCTGATTGGTACATCATTGATATGGACTATCGCGGTACCCGCTACGCAAAAGACAAACAAGTTGCGCGCTGTGGCAATGCCGTTCCCCCGCCATTCGCCGAGGCACTTGTTCGGGCAAACCTGCCCGAATTATGCGTCGTAAAAGAGGATGTCGCAGCATGAAAAAATCGTCCTGCATGTTTTGCGGCGGACTGGCCACTTTACTTTGTGACGGTCTGATCGGTTGGGATGCTGACGAAGATGAAAACGGTTATCTGCAGAACTGCAGGGGTATGTTCACCTGCGACGCACCGATGTGCCGCGCCTGTGGAACCTGGCAGAACAACGTATTTTTCGATGGAAAAGTGAGATTTGCTGACACACGCGACCTTTGTCCTATATGCCAGAAGTTGCACATTGCAGGCCAGCGCATACGCATCGCAGAACACCGTAAGGATTCAGCTATACCCGAACCCTGCCTAACGGCAAACCAGGCAACAATCATCCGTGCTGCACATTGGGCAACAGCCTCCAGCGATCACGTAAAGGGGCTAAAAATAGAGCAAGGAGGTGGGCAGCGTAGCTTCGATTTTTAGCTGAAATACCAACCTGATTATTGATAATCAACCCCGACCGTCAGCCGGGCAGTACACTCGGCGGCGGTCATGCAGAGACATGACCATGGCAAAAACCGTTCTCATTCAGGATTGGGCAAGTGGCCCAAATGGATTTGGGTACCCTCAAAAACAATCCCGTTTGAATCACCTGGCAAAAACCGGGCAAATATCACCTCCAGCAAGAAAAGATGGAAAAAAATGGGTGGTTGATGAAGATGCCGTTTTTATAGGTTGCGTCGGGAAAATAAAAATTTCCCGTAACTTGCCGGATAAAGCGAAATCACTGGTTGAGAGAACTATCAATGGGCGCACCGCGGAAACATAACATCAATATTGAAAACCTTTATGTGAAACTCGATAAGCGCAATAACAAAGTCTATTGGCAATATAAAGATCCATTAACTCAAAAATGGCAAAGCTTTGGTACTGATGAAGCCATAGCAAAGGCCGCAGCGATTGAGCTGAATCGTATATTTGCGGATCAGCAAGTAGAGCAGAGCTTCGCGCTCATTGATATTGCTAGGCGAAAGCAAAAGAACCCAGTGCCTATCGAATTGAGATTTAAAGATTGGGTTGAAAAATACGTTTCTATTGTGGAGAAAAGAAACGCTAAAGGTGAGATTTCCGACGCCAGCGCTTATGAACGCAAACGTGCAGCTAATATTCTGTGTTCCCGCATTGCAAATACCTCCCTGTGCAGGGTCGGTTCAAGGGAAATGGCTGCAATTCTCGAAGAGTATATTGATGAGGGTAAAAACAGTATGGCTAAACATCTTCGTTCAAGCTGGACCGATATATTTAAAGAGGCTCAGTTCGCTGGTGAGGTTCCACCTGGATTCAACCCGGTACTATCCACCCGGAAACCTAAAGTCGAAGTAACCCGAGCGCGTTTACAGTTCGATGACTGGGTTAAAATACTCGAAGCAGCAAGGGTCCGTTATTCCCCTTGGGCATATAATGCCCTGCGCCTGGCACTGATGACTGGGCAAAGACTTTCGGACATTCTGCACATGAAATTTAAGGATATAAAAGACGGGTATTTGTACGTCATTCAGGGAAAAACCGGAAGTAAAATCGCCCTTCCATTATCACTTCGCTGTGAGGCTGTTGGGCTGACACTCGAAGAGGTCGTCAATCATTGCCGTGACCAAACTTTAAGTCCATATCTGGTGCATCATTCAGGTGAAACCTCAAGAGCAAAGGCCGGAAAAACTATCAACAAAGCAACAGCAAGCACGATGTTTTCACGCTGTCGGGAAGATGCTGGGATCGAAACACCAGAAGGGAAAACGCCCGTTTCATTTCATGAACAGCGTTCGCTTGCTGAACGTCTGTACAAAAAACAGGGGATCAATACGCAAGAATTGCTGGGACATAAATCAGCTGCGATGACACAGCTGTATCATGATGAACGCGATGACGGATGGACTTTCATTGCGGTCTGATTTGCATACAGTCTTGGGGAAGAGTTTTGGGGGGGTTTTGGGGAAGAGTTAAGGAAGGGATGAAACTGTTATAGGTTTATGCTGGCAGTCTGTTTCTTAAACCCAGGTGTGGCAAGGCTTACAATTAAATCGAAATATTCTTTATGCGGAGTACTGCATGTTCGGTTTAGACGCTTTTCATCTGGCGAGGATTCAGTTTGCTTTTACTGTCTCCTTCCACATTATTTTCCCCGCCATCACCATTGGGCTGGCCAGTTATCTGGCAGTGCTTGAAGGGTTGTGGCTCAAATCTAAAAACCCGGTTTATCGTTCGCTTTACGATTTTTGGTCAAAGATATTCGCGGTTAACTTCGGCATGGGCGTGGTGTCCGGGCTGGTGATGGCCTATCAGTTCGGCACCAACTGGAGCGGTTTTTCGCAGTTTGCAGGCAGTATCACCGGGCCATTGTTGACCTATGAAGTGCTGACCGCATTTTTCCTTGAGGCAGGGTTCCTGGGCGTGATGCTGTTTGGCTGGAAGCGCGTCGGGCCTGGGCTGCATTTCTTTGCGACCTGCATGGTGGCGCTGGGCACTTTGATGTCCACCTTCTGGATCCTCGCGTCCAATAGTTGGATGCAGACACCGCAAGGTTTTGAAATTCATAACGGGCAAGTGGTGCCTGTTGACTGGTTTGCCGTGGTGTTTAATCCGTCATTCCCTTACCGCTTGCTGCATATGTCCGTGGCCGCTTTTCTTAGCAGCGCGTTTTTTGTTGGGGCATCAGCGGCCTGGCATTTGCTGCGGGGCAACAAAACTCCGGCGATTAAAACCATGTTTTCAATGGCATTATGGATGGCGTTAATCGTCGCGCCACTGCAAGCGATGATTGGGGATATGCACGGCCTGAATACCCTGAAACACCAACCGGCGAAAATTGCCGCCATTGAGGGGCATTGGGAAAACGTACCCGGCGAACCTACCCCGCTGCTGCTGTTTGGCTGGCCGGATATGGAACAAGAGCGCACGCGTTACGGGCTGGAGATCCCGGCGCTCGGCAGCCTGATCCTCACCCATAGCCTGGACAAACAGGTTCCGGCGCTAAAAGAGTTCCCGAAAGAAGACCGGCCAAATTCCACCATGGTGTTCTGGTCATTCCGCATTATGGCGGGGCTGGGCATGCTGATGATTCTGGCAGGCGTGTTCAGTTTGTGGTTGCGCTATCGCCACCGGTTATACGAAAGCCGCCCGTTCCTGCGCTTTATGTTGTGGATGGGGCCATCGGGGCTTATCGCGATTCTGGCAGGCTGGGTGACGACTGAAGTGGGTCGCCAACCGTGGGTGGTGTATGGCTTGCTGCGCACCAAAGATGCCGTTTCGGCACACGGGAATTTGCAGATGAGTATCAGCCTGCTGACCTTCTTTGTGGTGTACATGTCGGTGTTTGGCGTGGGTTATAGCTATATGGTCAGGCTTATCAAGAAAGGCCCTCAGCCATTTGATGACGATACGCCCTCCACGCACGGCACGCCTTCTCGCCCGCTATCGGCGGTCACCGATTCACTGGAGGAGCCACGTTAATGGGCATCGATCTGTCAGTTATTTGGTTTGTGATTATTGTCTTTTCCACCCTGATGTACATCGTGATGGATGGGTTTGATCTCGGCATTGGCATCCTTTTCCCGTTTGTTCGCGGTGCACAAGACCGTGATGTGATGGTCAATAGTGTTGCCCCTGTCTGGGATGGCAACGAAACCTGGCTGGTGTTAGGGGGGGCAGCACTGTTTGGTGCTTTCCCTCTGGCTTATGCGGTGATTGTTGATGCGTTAACCATCCCGCTGTCGTTGATGCTAATCGGGCTGATTTTTCGCGGTGTAGCGTTTGAATTCCGCTTTAAAGCCACGCCAGCGCACCGTCCATTCTGGGATAAAGCGTTTATTGGTGGTTCGATCCTGGCAACCTATTGTCAGGGTGTGGTAGTCGGCGCGGTGATTTCAGGTTTCCCGGTGACAGGACGCACTTTTAGCGGCAGCCAGCTTGACTGGATCACGCCGTTTAATCTGTTCTGCGGCCTTGGTTTGGTGGTGGCGTATGCGCTGCTTGGCGCCAGTTGGCTGGTGATGAAAAGCGCAGACCCGCTACTAAAAACCATGCGTAACATCATCAAGCCGCTGTTGATGGTCATGCTGGCGGTCATCGCCGTTATCAGTATCTGGACGCCGCTTGCGCACCCGCAAATTTCCACCCGCTGGTTTAGCCTGCCGAATTTCTGGTTCCTGTTGCCGGTTCCACTGCTGGTGGTAGCGTGCAGCGCCTGGTTATGGCTCTCGGTCAGTCGAGAAAATAGCTGGCACAGCACACCGTTTTTGCTGACGTTAGGGCTAATTTTCCTCGGCTTTAGCGGACTAGGGATCAGTATTTGGCCGTATCTGATCCCGCCATCCATTACCTTGTGGCAGGCCGCCGCCCCGCCGCAAAGCCAGGGTTTTATGCTGGTCGGCGCACTGTTTATTATCCCGATAATTTTGGTTTACACCTTCTGGAGTTATTACGTTTTCCGCGGAAAAGTGCCGTATGGCGATGGGTATCACTGATGAAACAGACTGGAGTTCGTTTGTTGTGGATGGTGGCGTTATGGGGCGGCAGTGTTTTGGCACTGGCCGCCGTGGGGATGGGTTTCCGGCTGCTGATGACCGCGGCGGGGTTTAAGTCCTGACCGGAATAGCGGTGGATGACGCTAGCGTTTATCCACCCGACAAAACCAAAGCTATTTGGCCAACACCCCGTTGGCCGCACTCATATAACGCAATGAGAAGAAGATCCGGTCCTGCCCCTGCGGGACAGGGGTCGACAACAATTTCTGCTGATACGCCGCCGGAGCGGGTTGCGCTTTAAAGGTTTCGGCCTGCTTATCCTGGCGGAATAGCTCTATGACCTTTCCGGCAGATGGCGCTTGCAGATACAACGCCCGCTCAGTTTCCGTCAGCACTTGCGTTCCCGCACCGTCCTGCATCCACACTTTCACACCGCTATGGTTCAGGGTGGTTATCCATTTACGGTATGAGTCCGGCGTCATGTTTCCGGCAAAGAAGCTACTGACCGCAACCGGTTTATCCGCGACAGCGGCCAACGACAAACGCGTGTTGTTCATCCAGTTTTCCGCAACTTGCTGCATTTGCGGGGTGCGCCAGCGTCGGTCATCGAGTTCACTGCTGATATACCAGCCAGAAATCGCCTGCTCACCCAGTACTTCAACCCAGCGTTTTGCCACGGCAACGTCGTTGGCGCGCAAGTGGTTGAGATAGTTTTCCAGTGCGGGCATTGGCTGTTTTTGGCGTTCGAAAAACTGTCCATCAGCTGCCAGACCAATCACCAGTTTTAGGCCGCTTGCGGTGGTGAGTTGCGCTTTACGCTCAAGCCAGGCGCGAGACTCCCCGCCCGTGAAAGCATCGTCGTAACGACTCCATTGCAAGACCAGGGTATCAATTCCCTGCCCTTTAAGTTTGCTCAATACGCTTTGCCACTGCGCGTCGGAAACGGTGGTATCGCGCAGTTGCGGCTGATACATCACGGCATTCATCGCACTGGCAAAAGGCACTACCAGCAGTAGCGTTGTTGTCAGAAGTATTTTCTTCATTACCAGCGCACTCCCAGCGTCAGGAACAGATTATTTTTGGAATTGGTATCGCGATTGTGGCCGGAAAATACTCTCTGGTATTCCAGCCCGACGCTCGCTTTATGCGGGAACGCGTCGTAATGCGTTTGCCCAAACCACGTATTTAACCGCACCCCAACGCCACCCAGCGTATTGTCCTGGTATGGGTCGCCCGTGTTGGCGTTGTACTGCGCGTGCCAGTAAGGCTCAATGGTTTGGTGTTGATTGATTTTCTGATGCCAGCTCATTCGGTAATCCGCGGTGTAAAGCTGATAATCCGCTTTCACGTAATGTGCCGCATCAAGATACAGGTTTTGTGCCATCCAGCCATTACCGGTGGGATGCCAGTCATCACTGTATTTACCGCCGTTGAAGAACGACGCACTCGCGCGCAGCATCAGGTCACTTTCGCCATGCGCCTTATCTAACGGGATCTGCTGTTCAGCCGCCAGGTAGATAACCTGGTCACGCAACGGTTTCCAGCGCACGCCAATCCCTAACATCGGCTCATACAGCGGCATGAAGTTATGGTCGCTTTCAGTGCTGCTGCCCGCGAACAGACGGCTGTAAACCGAGAGCTGGTCACCGTCGACAATTTGGTTTTTACCGATGCGGTACTCCGCCTCAAACTGCTGATAGCTACGGTAGCTTTTATTCGGCTGTACGCCGCTGCTGCTGCCCGAACTGTTCAGCGAGTCAGGCGTTAAACCGAATGAACCGTCCCAGGTAAAAGTCCAGCGGCGTTCGCTGTCTTCGTGGATGCGACGGAACTCAAAGCGGTCTTTTTTCTGCTGTTCGTTGAGCGTTTGCTGTGGTGTGAGAGTGTTATCTATGTCATCGACTACCCGCTCGCTGTACTCGCGAGTTTTGGGTTTATCGTCCAGTCGCTCGTTGAGATACACCAGTTGGCGCAGGATTTCGGGCGAGTCGGGTTGAGAAGCGCGGGCTTTTTCCAGCGCATCGCGGGCTTCAGAATGTTTGCCTTGCGTCAGTAGCGCAAAGCCACGCGCCGCATCATCCATTTCTGGCGCTGAGTCAGTTTTCAGGTTCGGTCTTTCTGATGCGGGAACGCGCGCCCAGCTGGCCTGTGCTAACTGATAATCTTCCGCGGTATACGCCAGATAAGCCACTTGCCGTTGGTAGTAAGGTGACGGATCGCGAGCTGCCGCTTGTTGCGCGGCATGCAGAGCAAGACCTGGCTGGAATGGATAACATTGCGCCAGATGTGACCAGCTTTCCGCGTCATATTGTGGCGACAAATCGCCTAATAAATTACGCACAATCGGGCAGTTTTCTGCGCCCTGGAACACGCGAGCCTGAGCCATACGCTGCGTGGCTGTCGGTAACGGTTTTTGCAACCGCGCTTTATTTTCCTCAGACAACCACTGCGGATGCGCCGCAAGCTGGCTGTACAAACGCGTTGAGAGCGAATCCTGCAACTTACCGGCTTGCTCAAACGGCCAGTAGTTCAACAGCAATTCGGTGGCTGCTTGCTCCTGCCCCATAGCCACCATTTGGTAGCTGGCGGTTTCCAGTTCCTGCGCGGACAGACTACGCATTTGGCTAATTTTGCGGATCAACTCCATGCTGGCTTGCGTGTCTTTTCGCGCAAAACTTAACGCCAGGCGCTGATCAAGTCCCTGATCGTCCGGGAAGTTACTGAGCAGCGCGTTGGCCCCTTGCCAGTCGCCTTGTTGGATACGGATGGGGACCAAGGTCGACAACACATACTGTTGGTTTTCTGGGTGTTTGACCGGCCAATGGGCAACTGTGTTACCCGGGTCCTGGCAGTAGGTTGCCAGTAACCGTAGCCAGTTACGCTCTTCGGCAGGGTTGGTGAACTCCGGCTTATGGCTGGTGAGATAACGGCGCAGTGGTGCCAGCGCGTTACGTTCAGCCAGCGATTGAGCATACGCCAGTTGCATACCAGGGCTATTCATCACACCCTGACTTTGCAAATCGAGGATCCGCTGGTCGCGCTGCATATGCAGTAAAATGGCAAACCATTGCTGGTACTGCGCCTCGCTCAGGGTGGCGTCGCTATCCAACAGTGCAAAACCCTGGTCGGCGGCCGCCCACTGATGCCTGAAGATCGCCCGCTGGATGTAGTTATCCGTTAACGCTTGCGCGGCTTTGGTGTGACGGAATTGAGGGTCAGACAGTTGGGCGCGAGCGATGTCTAACTGGTTGAGTTTGACCGCATAATTCCCTACTTTGCTGCGGCAATCCACCGTAGGCTCGGCATCGCATTTCTTCTGCAACTCCTGCAATTGGCTGAGGGATTTCACTTGCTGCTCGGCAACCGGAATCGCCGCCAGGGCTTGCTGCAAATCAGGGTTTTGCGGATTTGTCTTGAGCTCACGTTTCAGTAAAGCTTGCGCTTTCTTTTCGTGACCAAAATGACGGTAAGCCTCTGCCAACCATAATGTCAGACGCACACTTTCAGGCGCCATTTCATGCGCATGTTCAAAACTGCTCAAGGCGCGCGTTTCATCGTTAACCTTCATGGCTTGATGCGCCCGCTCGATATGCGGGTAAACCTTGAAATAGCGGTAATCGCTCAAGCCCAGGTCTTGTTTTGATCCTTCTTCTGCAGCGAGCGCAGGCGTTGCGAGTAATGTACCGCATATCAACATGGCCAGCGGATTCAGGCGGATGTTCATAACACCTCCCTAGCCAGGCGCGCCTGTTGTAACTTAGTGATACCGGCATTTTGCAGCAGTTTGCTGAGGGACGGTTGCAGTTTATCTTGCTGTTCCAGTGCGCGACTGACCACGTTTTGGTCGACCACACCTTCTTGCACCAGGAATTCCCCAAACATCAAATCGCTACGCTCATAGCGCAATAACACCGCACGCAGAACCGCTTCGTTGAGCTTGAATTCGTTGGTGAGCACTTCGGCAAAAAAAAGTTGACCGGAAACATATTGCTTCCAGAGGTCATCAGCCTGTGACGGGCTGATAAGATCTTCACTCACCGCACTTTCCAGTATCTGTTTCTCTTTGAGCAATTGCTCTGAGCCGTACCAGTAGCGCAAGCCAATCACGACCTGTCCGCGTGGCACCACCACGTATTTAACCGGACGGCCAACTTTGCGGCTTAGTGCCGAAAGCGAAACCGGGTCGATTGTGTTTTCGCAGGCCAGAGTCAGTGTCTCACCTTCAAGGCGCAATGGCAGCACCGCATGGTGTTGAGCGACTTTTGCCGGGATGCTGTTGACCAGTTGTGGATCCAGTGCCAGCGAGTCTATTGATTCCATCGGCACATCGGCCTGTTTTGCGAGTGCGACCGCAAGTTGTTCGGCGGTGATATAGCCGAGTTGTACCAGGCTACCCCCCAGTTTCAGACCTGGAATACGGTTTTGCAGTGCTTCTTCAAGTTGCTGCTGGGTAAGCACTCCCGAATCCACAAGGATGTAACCCAGAGGCTGAGCGGAACGTTGCTCGCTGACCGTCGGGAAATCGTGGGTAGTTTTATCCCAGGCAACGCGACGCGGGTCGCCGTGCTGGATAACCTGCTTAATCGCCCGCCAGTTAGCGACAAAGTTAATCAGGTTTCCCCAGAACAGACGCGGGATCACCAGCAAACCTTGCCCCACTCCGTAATAGCCGGTGACAAAAATCATGCGCTGGAGTATGCGATTGGACATCAACCCGAAGTTAATCCACAGCAGGGTTGTCAGCCATGGGCCACCCACGAAGATCGACAGAAATTGCCACGCACCATCAACGCTACGCTGATAAATCATGATCGCTACCAGCTGCATCATCACCAGCATCGCAGCAAAACTGAGGAAGTTGGCAATGGCCCCTTTGCGGTCACGCCACAAGAAATAGTTAAGAATCGGGCTTGGGCTCCAGCGGTGTGTTTTAAACCCCTGGAAGACAATACCGATGATCCAGCGCGATTTTTGCCGCACCGCAGTCGCAAAGGTGTCCGGGAAATATTCACGTACACAAATCACGTTGGCGGTACGCGAACGTTGTAAGAAAGGTTTTGCTGAGCTGTCGTTTTCATCCACGACCGGGAAGCGGCAGAAAATTTCTTCCATGCCCTTCTGACGCAAGCGGAAACCGATGTCGTAGTCTTCGGTCAAACTCTGCACGTCAAACGCAATACCATCACCGTCTGCCAGCAGTGCTAACACGGCTCGACGACTGAAACAGGTCCCTACGCCTGCACTCGGAACCTGCCCCGCTAAAGCTTCACGAACAGGCACATCTTTGCCGTGCAGTTCGGAAAATTCATCCAAATAACTGAGGCTGGTGAAATGTGTCCATTTGCGCTCAAACGGATAAACAGGGATCTGAATTAAATCTTTTCTATCGACCAGATAATTGAACAGGCGTAATTCGAGTGGAGAAATAACGTCTTCTGCATCGTGCAGAATAAAGCCGGAGAAATTAAAACGCGCGCTACGTTCAAACTGCAAAATCGCGTCGAGAATGTTATTCAGGCAATCCGCTTTGCTGGTTGGGCCAGGGCGTGCACACACCACTTTATGGACATTTGGAAAACGCGCGCAAACGTCGTCGACATCGCGTTGGGTGTCCGGGTCATTAGGGTAAGTGCCGACAAAAATATGATAGTTTTCGTAGTCCAGCGAGCTGGCGGCCAATCTCGCCATGTTACCGATAACCCCGGTCTCATTCCACGCGGGAACCATAATTGCCAGTGCCTTTTCTTGCGGCTCATACAGGGCTTTATAGTCCAGATAATCGTTGTTGCGGTAAACCGTCGCTGAGCGCCATACCCGGCGAACCCAATATACGACATCGATAAATAAATCATCTATTCCGCTAATTAACATCAATATCGCCAGAGTAATAGCGATGACTTTCAACCCGTAAAGATAGGTTGAAAAGCAATCAACAAACCAATCCATTTTTTACCCCAAAGGTCATGTGAAACCGTGTACTGTCATCCACAAGAGGGCTGATGCAGACACAAAAAAGCCTCATATGTTACCGGTATCATAATGTAACAAGATAAACTCAGAAAGGAGATAACTCTAATATTGCACTTATTTACAATCACAAAGATTATACCATAAACAACAAAACCAGTGTTTTCAGCTGACATTTACAATTGTTACAGGACATTTGAAATGAGTAATGGTTTCTGGTGCCAGTTCTTGCCAGAAACGGCTTTGATCTTTACATTGGCGGGCTGAATACCTGTGGGAGAAACGGACATGACTTACATCTGGCTCATTGTGGCAATTATTGCCGAGGTGATAGCAACTACCTCACTGAAACTATCAGAAGGTTTTAGCCGTTTATGGCCAAGTATCACCACCATTTTGTTTTATGGCGTGGCGTTTTATTGTTTATCCATCACTATGCGCACCATCCCTACCGGGATTATTTATGCGATTTGGTCAGGGGCCGGGATCGTGTTGATTGGTGCGGTAGGCTGGATATTTTTGGGGCAGAAACTCGACTGGCCTGCTCTTGCAGGTATGGCGCTGATCATTCTGGGTGTGTTAGTCATTAACCTGTTTTCAAAATCAGTCGCTCATTAATTCTGCCTTATAATGCCTGGACTGCGCCCTTTTCACTGGTAAAAGGGTTGTAGCATGTCATCTCTTTAATCAACCTATCGTAAACCAAAAGCTAACAATCTGGTCTTTTACACTGCTGACAATTCTTTTGTTTTATTTCTAAAAGTTGAATAGTCACCAGATGAAATCATCTATACAGTGGGCCCGTCACGTTAATGAGATTGAAGATGATGGTTAAACAGTTACGATCAAAACTGGGGATGATTTTGTTAGTCATTGGTGCGGCCTTGTTCTCTGGCCAGACGGCTGCGCAAACTCATGGTCACCTGTATTTGGTCGTCAAAAGTGCTGACATGTTGCTGCGCCATCAGGCTGATAGCGATGAAATCCGTCAAGCCGCCGAAGAGTCTGCCGCTGATTTCCGTGAGCATTATTATCACGTTAAAGAGCGACGAGCCGGGACCTTTCAACTTTAGAAAGTATTGATCTCACCGATTCTGCCGGCAAATTAACCGGGAATCGGTGAGATCAATTTAGCGGTTATTTATCGCCGAAATGGATAACGGTACGAATCGATTTTCCTTCGTGCATTAAATCGAATGCTTCGTTGATTTGCTCAAGCGGCATGCGATGGGTGATAAACGGGTCGAGGTTGATTTTGCCAGCCATCGCATCCTCTACCATGCCAGGCAATTGTGTACGCCCTTTCACGCCACCAAACGCTGAACCACGCCATACACGGCCGGTAACCAGCTGGAACGGACGGGTTTTGATTTCCTGGCCGGCACCTGCAACGCCGATGATCACGCTCTCGCCCCAGCCTTTATGGCAGCATTCTAGTGCCGAACGCATAACATTCACGTTACCGATACATTCAAAGCTGAAGTCCACACCGCCGTCGGTCAACTCGACGATGACATCCTGAATCGGCTTTTGATGATCTTTAGGGTTGATGCAATCGGTCGCCCCCATTTCAGTCGCCAGTTTGAATTTTTCTGGGTTGGTGTCGATAGCCAGAATGCGACCCGCTTTTGCCTGTACCGCGCCCTGAATCACCGCCAACCCAATGCCTCCGAGGCCAAACACCGCGACGGTATCACCCTCTTTTACTTTCGCCGTGTTGTGAACCGCCCCGATACCGGTGGTGACGCCACAACCCAGCAGACAAACTTTATCCAGTGGCGCTTGTTCGTTCACCTTAGCCAGTGAAATTTCCGCAACCACAGTGTATTCGCTGAAAGTACTGGTACCCATGTAGTGATAAATCGGCTCGCCATTGTATGAGAAACGTGTGGTGCCATCTGGCATCAAACCTTTACCCTGGGTGGCGCGAACCGCCTGGCAAAGGTTGGTTTTACCCGATTTACAGAATTTACATTCGCGACATTCTGCGGTGTACAACGGAATAACGTGATCGCCAGGTTTCAGGCTGGTCACGCCCTCACCAACTTCCACCACAATCCCGCCGCCTTCATGCCCCAGCACCGCCGGGAAAACACCTTCAGGATCATCACCCGACAATGTGAACGCATCGGTGTGGCAAACACCAGTATGGGTAATTTTGACCAGCACTTCGCCTTTCTGTGGCGGAGCAACATCAATTTCTACGATTTCCAGAGGCTTGCCTGGACCGAATGCAACAGCAGCACGTGATTTCATATTATTCTTCTTCCGTCGTCAGATGAGTGTGAGTTTTATTTTAGATAAGAGCGGATTAAATGGCCGACTTCCGCCATGCGTACAGCACGCTGATCTTCGGATGACTCCCCCGCGACCAGTTCGTCTTTAAGATGGATTTCCATCATTTCGCCCATCAAGCCGTTGGCTGCGCCGCGCACGGCAGCGATTTGTTGCAGGATGGCAATGCAAGGATCGCCATTTTCCAGCGCACGCTCTATCGCTTCCGTTTGACCGCGAATCCGCCGCACGCGAGTCAGGATACGTTTTTTGTCTTCAGGTGAATGTGGCA
Source organism: Buttiauxella sp. S19-1 (assembly GCF_022134725.1). NCBI lineage: Bacteria > Pseudomonadati > Pseudomonadota > Gammaproteobacteria > Enterobacterales > Enterobacteriaceae > Buttiauxella > Buttiauxella sp. S19-1. The sequence goes on along the minus strand of NZ_JAHWLU010000003.1, from coordinate 35,321 downwards.
TAGCGACCTCAATATACTATAGGGGGGTATGGTACATTATTTTCCAGTTAATTGATAAAATTGAATTTTTATATTATTCAGTGAGATAGGGGAATTACTCAAAAGACATATGGGGACATATACAGTCATTGACATGCCCCTAAATCTGTCCCTAATCGAGTTTAAGGTGGTTTTTGCCCCTAAAACGCCCCTGAAATTGGAGGGAAAATGGACTTGAAACCATGAATACGCAGTGGATCTGTTATACAAAAGTTCGTATACGATTCCCGCCCCCACAATTCAATATAAAAAATCCATATAATCAATGCATTACGATAAAAATCATTTGCTTTATGCTCAAAGGTACGTGCAAAAACATATCAAAACAATCAAATACATATCATTTTTTTCGGGTAAGTTCGGGAAAAATTCGTGAGCATATTAGCCCTTCTCATCCTCTTCAGTTATTCATGAAAACCAATAAATTCAAAAAAAAATCATTCACACAATCTATGGCACGAATCGCCCAGGTTAACCCTTTTATAATAATGGTTATCAGTGGAATATTTAACGTATTTTACTAATAAATGAGGGTTCAAATGGATACGATTGAAGAGCTGAATGGAACCTATTTTTACCGTGGTCATTACAACCTTACTGCTAATGAGCTTCTATTCTCTATATTCATTGATGTAACAGCACAGCAGATAGGCGTCAGAGATTACGCCGCTATTGGAGGGATGCTTCTCGGAATACCTGATATTCCTACGCGGGGGAAACCAATCGGCGCAACGCCCGGAACGTCACCGCTGAGTATGAGTTTGCGAAAACTCCTTAAAACCAAGGTGAATAACTGGCCTACGCTTACACTTGGAAGCGTTCGACGAATGAAATTCTCTTACGTCCGAAATCTTGGTGCATTTGTCGGTCGGTGGATTCCAGTGTTAGGGATTGTCATTATCGCTGCTGATGTGTCAGCGATAGCCTATAAAGCCACAAGCAGGTACAACACCATAGCCAGGGGTAATGACAAGATATGGTGACGGATAATGACATAATTCTTTGGTATAACTCGAACTACAACGAGCCAAGAGGTTTATTCAAAAAACGCAGTTGGCCTGTCACTATTGATACCAGCCTGACGACCGGCGATTATGTTTGGGTGTGGGAGACTGGCGAGGAAATCATAGATAACTACGCTAAAACATTTAGCGTAGACATGACAGGGTTTAACTTCGTGAGATACTGGCCTGAAGAATCATCCATAATTTTTATATTTTGTCCTTGCTGGGCGGATGACGATGATCCCGAGCCGTTAACCCTCAAAATGCTGGCTGAGTCGGCACGCGCGGGTAAATGGATCTATGACTAATAAGTAAAAGAAGCCCGATGATTACCGGGCTTGAGAAGTGTTATTGGTTTTTCAGCCCAAGTTTTTCAGCTAACCTATGCAGCGCGCATTGGCTCATCACTTCTTCTGCGCTTGCCGCGAACTCCTGCCTGTGTTTACCTAAAAAGAAGGCAATCATTTCTTTCTCTTGCTCTGTAAATTCTATTCGACAAAGTCCGTTATATGTACAAAAAATGAACCACGGAAAATTCCGGTGTTCTAATTAAAATGGATGGTGATTCAATATCGGCTGCTACAAAGCCTGGCACCATGTCACTTTGATTTTTAACTCAGACTTTGGACTTAAGGGGGTAAGATGAAAAGACATACGGAAAAACGAATAGCAGGCTCTATTCTGGAAGTAAGATGTTTGCGCGTGACCCCTCCCTTTTGTATTCATAGAGTTGCGTTCGAAGATGGTAAATTTGCGGTGGTGCGTTGCGTAACAGATGGTTGTCTCGTTCCCGGACACGTCATCAACCGTGATGCGCAGGGATGGCACTATGATGAGAAAATAATGAAGCTGCTGCCTTTTGAATACGTTAATCAAACAGAATCAGAGCGTGATTTCGCGGAATACCCTTAACGATAAAACAAAGACCCCATGATTTCGATGTGGTCTTTGTCCAATCATCAGTTTGAAGCGACACCCGCCAATAAACTCACTCTTTTTTGCCTGGCATCATGCGCAGCAAAGTGTTGTCTTTCCATACGTAATGGTGGAAAAGTGCCGCAAACGCATGAGTGCCGATGACGAAGTAGCCAATATTGGCGATGAGTTCGTGATAGCTTTTGATGGTGAATTCCATATCTTCATCAGGCTCCATCGCATGTGGCATAGAAATGCCAAATACCGACCAGTCACTGCCTTTGAAGTACACGGTTAAAAAACCGAGGATTGGCAGCGTAATAAACATCAAATAAATAATGGTGTGCACCAAATGCGACACGCCGATAATTGCCGGGTGCGGCTTAGGGATAATCGCGGGAGCACGGTATTTAATCCTTACCAGCAGGCGCGCAACCATCAAAAAGAACACGCTGATCCCGCAGGTGACGTGAGTGGCATTGAAGATTGGCCGATAAGAACGAGGTGCAAAACCTTTGAGTTCCATCGCGCAATACGCCCCAACGACCAGTAAAAAAACCAACCAATGAAGCGTTATCTGTAACGCGGTGTATTTGCTACGCATTTGACTGCCCTGCTTTGTGACAATGATTTTGCCAGGATAACGGCAATTACTTAGAAAATCATTAACATCACCTAAAATGACCTAACATTTCCGCTAACAGCGGGAGTTTGCCACCCCCTCATTTCTGAACTATCACTACAGTTGATTAAGATTTAAGCAGCCATCAACAGTTAGACATGAGGTTCTGGTCATGAAAAAAATCGGTATTAATGGTTTTGGACGTATTGGTCGACTGGTGTTGCGCCGCGTTCTGGAAACCAAAAGTGAAGTTGAGATTGTGGCTATCAATGATTTGACGTCGCCAAAGGTGCTGGCTTACTTGCTCAAGCATGACTCCAGCTATCGTAACTTCGACGGCACCGTAGATTTCACCGACGATTCTCTGGTGGTCAATGGCAATAAAATAGCGGTGTATGCCGAGAAAGACGCCAAAAATATCCCATGGGGGAAAGATGGCGTTGAGATAGTGATTGAATGCACTGGCTTCTATACTTCGGAAGAAAAAGCCAGTGCGCATCTGGAGGCTGGAGCGAAGAAAGTGTTAATTTCTGCCCCAGCGGGGGATATGAAAACCATCGTGTTCAACGTTAACTGCAACACCATCACGCCTGAGGATAAAATACTTTCCGTCGCCTCCTGCACTACGAATTGTCTGGCACCAATGGCAAAAGCGCTGCACGACAACTTTGGCATTAAACTCGGCACTATGACCACGATTCATGCCTATACCGGTACGCAATCGCTGGTTGACGGCCCGCGAGGCAAAGATCTGCGTGCTTCTCGTGCCGCCGCGCAAAATATCATTCCCCATACTACCGGTGCGGCAAAAGCCATTGGGCTGGTTATCCCTGAACTGCAAGGCAAACTCAAAGGACACGCGCAACGCGTGCCAACGTTGACTGGTTCAGTCACGGAGCTGGTGTCGATTCTGGGGAAAAAGGTCACGGTCGAAGAGATTAATGCAGCGTTGAAAAAGGCCACCGAGGGCAATGAGTCGTTTGGTTATACCGACGAAGAGATTGTTTCGTCCGATATTGTCGGGACACATTTTGGTTCCGTGTTCGATGCGACTCAAACAGAAGTGACTGAGGTCGGTGATTTGCAGTTAGTGAAAACTGTGGCCTGGTACGATAACGAATACGGTTTTGTGACTCAGTTGGTGCGGGTTTTGGACGCTGTAGCGAAAGAGTGATAGCTACCCTCTCCCTGCGCTTATCCGGCGGGGAGAGGGTTATAAACTTACTTCAACAAACGAACTTTAACGGATTTGCCTTTGATTTTACCCTGCTGCAATTGCTTCCAGGCATGACGTGCAACGGATTCACGAACCGCGACATAAACGTGCATTGGATGAACATCAATCTTACCGATATCCGCACCATCCAGCCCCATATCACCGGTCAATGCACCTAGGATATCACCCGGACGCATTTTCGCTTTCTTGCCACCATCGATGCAGAGTGTAGTCATGGTCGCTTCAAGCGGCTTAATGCTGCCGCCCGTTGGGGCTGGTTGCCAGTTCAGAGACAAATTCAGCATTTCAGCTAACACACTGGCACGCTGTGCTTCTTCTGGAGCGCACAGGCTAATCGCCAGGCCGCTTTCGCCTGCACGAGCAGTACGCCCGATGCGGTGAACGTGAACTTCTGGATCCCACGACAACTCGTAGTTAATGACCATTTCCAGTGCTTTGATATCCAGACCACGCGCGGCAACATCGGTCGCCACCAGCACGCGGCTGCTGCCATTGGCGAAACGCACCAGCGTTTGGTCGCGGTCGCGCTGTTCCATATCACCGTGTAGCGCCAACACACTTTGGTTGCTTTCCGTCAGCGCATCGCATACGGCCTGGCAATCTTTTTTGGTATTACAGAACACGACACAAGACGCAGGCTGATGCTTGCTGAGTAATTTTTGCAACAGGCTGATTTTGCCGCTGCGGGAGATTTCATAAAACTGCTGCTCAACAGACGGCAATTCGTCTACTGAATCAATTTCGATAGTTTCTGGCGTGCGCTGCACACGAGAACTGATAGCGGCAATGGCGGTTGGCCACGTTGCGGAGAACAGCAACGTTTGCCTGTCTTGCGGCGCATGGCTGATGACTTCGTCAATTGCATCCGCAAAGCCCATATCCAACATCCGGTCAGCTTCATCCAGTACCAGTGTTTGCAGGGCATCTAAATTAACGGTCTCTTTTTTCAGGTGATCGAGCAAACGACCTGGCGTTGCCACAATCACATGAGGCGCGTGTTGCAGCGAGTCGCGCTGCGCACCAAACGGCTGGCCACCACAAAGCGTCAACACTTTGATATTTGGCATATAGCGCGCGAGACGACGTAGCTCTTTCGCCACCTGGTCTGCGAGTTCACGAGTTGGGCATAACACTAACGATTGAGTAATAAACTGGCTGGCATCAATGTGTTGCAGCAAGCCCAGACCGAATGCTGCCGTTTTACCACTGCCAGTTTTCGCCTGTGCACGGACATCTTTCCCAGCCAGAATCGCGGGTAATGCGGCCGCCTGAACAGGCGTCATGGTGTGGTAACCAAGTTCGGTGAGATTGGCGAGTTGTTCTGCTGGCAGAACGTTTAGGGTAGAAAAAGATGTCACAGTTATACTCTCAATTAATGGGCTGTCAGACAGCGTCTGGCGCGCATGTTAGCAGATTTGAGGGGGCTTCGCGGCAGTTTCCAGCAAAAGGAAGGCAATTAAAGGTACGACCTATATTTAAGTTGCAGCAGTCGATCCTGAATTGAATAAAGCCAGATGTGGGTAAAATATTGTGTTTTGTGCAAACGGTATCCGAAACGGACCAGGTAATAATGGATAAGTTTGGATTTACAGATATTAAACGGTGGTTAAACGAATATAAGTAAATTCTCATACAGCTAATCGCAAGGCTGTAAATCCCTATATTTCAATGCGAGACTACGCGAAGTTCACACATAAAAAATAGGGTTGTTATGAAAAAGTTAATGATAGCGGTAGTAGCAGCAGCGGCATTATCTGGTTGTGCACAGCAGACTTTCACAATTAACAAAGATATTGCTGAGAAACCACAGCAAACAACGACACATCACTTCTTTGTTAGCGGAATTGGCCAGACCAAAACTGTTGATGCGGCGGCTGTATGTGGCGGTGCAGATAAAGTGGTTCGTACTGAAGTTCAACAAACGTTTGCCGATGGTTTCCTGGGCTTTATTACCTTTGGTATCTATACCCCACGTGACGCACGCGTTTACTGCTCTAAATAAGTATCATTGCCGGTGTCATTCACCGGCAGTTAATTATAAAAATAACCTTCCAGAATGATGCTATCCGACTATTGTCAGGCTGGCTGAAACGACAACCGTACTTCACTTGATGTTCATACCTCTTCCGAAACAGCGGTTACTGCAAAACGTGCTGGCATTCGGCGCGCTAATCCGTACCATACACGCCAGAATTACGCGTTATGCGTGTTGGTTTAGCCTGAGAACTTCATGACCAGTCAAAAAGAAACTTACAACCTGAACAAATTACAGAAGCGCCTGCGTCGTAACGTGGGTGAAGCGATCGCTGATTACAATATGATTGAAGAAGGCGACCGCATTATGGTCTGCCTGTCTGGCGGCAAAGACAGCTACACCATGCTGGAAATTCTGCGCAATTTGCAGCAGAGCGCGCCAATCAACTTCAGCCTGGTTGCCGTTAACCTCGATCAGAAACAACCGGGGTTCCCTGAGCATATCCTGCCCCAGTATCTGGAAAGCATCGGCGTTGAGTACAAAATCGTCGAAGAAAACACTTACAGCATCGTCAAAGATAAGATCCCAGAAGGCAAAACCACCTGCTCGCTGTGCTCTCGTTTACGCCGTGGCATTCTTTATCGTACTGCTACTGAGTTGGGCGCGACGAAAATCGCCCTGGGTCATCACCGCGACGACATCCTCCAGACGCTGTTCCTGAATATGTTCTACGGCGGCAAGATGAAAGGCATGCCACCAAAGCTGATGAGCGATGACGGCAAGCATATTGTGATTCGTCCGCTGGCTTACTGCCGTGAAAAAGACATCGAGCGCTTTGCCATAGCTCGTGAGTACCCGATTATTCCGTGTAATTTATGCGGTTCGCAGCCGAATCTGCAACGTCAGGTGATAGGCGATATGCTGCGTGACTGGGATAAACGCTACCCTGGCCGTATCGAAACCATGTTCAGTGCGATGCAGAATGTGGTGCCTTCACACATGTGTGATACCGAACTGTTTGACTTTAAAGGTCTTCAACATGGTGCCGATGTGGTTGATGGCGGCGATTTAGCCTTTGACCGCGAAGAGTTGCCGATGCAACCAGTGGGCTGGCAGCCAGAAGAAGACGACAACGAGCAACCTTTGCAGCGCCTGGATATTCTCGAAATCAAATAAACACCTCGTCCCTCTCTCGCCCGAGAGAGGGAATTCCCTACATGTGCGGTGGCGGATCAATAATCGGCTTTGGGTCGGGGTCTAACGGATCGGGAAGTGGTTGCGGTCTTGGGATCGGGTCTGGAACGGGAGTCGGTTCACTCGGAAAGGTCGGGTCGCTCATCGTTAGGCTTCGATATGCAGTCATGATTGCCTCCTGTAGTACTCCGTTGAAACACGTTCCTTAAGCATAGACAACAAATCGCAGACAAAAAAAAGCCGACTTATAGTCGGCTCGTACGAATCAATTGTGCTATGCAGTAATTCTAAAAAAGGAAGTAAGACAATATGGAGCGCAACGCCCATCGCTTGACGTTGCATTCACCTGCGAGAGAGATAGTGCCTTGAACCGACGTTCCATTTATTGACCTCGCTCAATTATCACCGCCTTTTTTAGTCCGCCTGATGTTAAAAATGTTAAATTTTACAGCCATTTACTACGATGTAACCACCAGGCAACACCACCTATAAGAACCACCAACATGATGCAGAACATGCTGAAACCAAAATGCCAGCCGCCGCCAGGAATTCCACCTAAATTCACCCCAAATAACCCAGTCAAAAATGTGCTGGGTAAAAAGACCATCGCCATCAACGACATGGTGTAAGTGCGTCGCCCCATCGCTTCCTGCATCACCTGAGCGATTTCGTCCGTCATCACAGCGGTACGCGCAATACACGCATCTATTTCATCCAGTCCGCGCCCTAGCCTGTCGGAAATATCCTGCATCCGGCGACGATGATCGTCGGTCATCCACGGTAAGCGTTCGCTGGAAAGCCGGGCGTAAACATCACGTTGTGGTGCCATATAACGGCGCATTACGATCAGTTGTTTGCGCAGCAGGGCAAGATAGCCGCGTGGCGGGATTTGCTGGTCAAGCAGGTTATCTTCCAGGTCGATGATTTTATCGTGCAGCTGTTCGATAAATTCGCTGGCGTGATCGGTCAGCGCATCACAAACATCCACCAGCCAGGAGCCGCTGTCGTTCGGGCCTGCGCCCTCTTTAAGATCGTTGACCACATCATCCAGCGCTAATACCTGTCGCTGACGCGTAGAGACAATCAGCCGTTCATCGATATACAAACGCATGGCGACAAGCTGGTCCGGGCGTTCATCTGTGCTACCGTTAATGCAACGCAGAGTGATAAGAGTGCCCTCTCCTATGCGTGACACGCGCGGGCGCAAGCTTTCCCCTGCCAGAGCATCGCGAGCATAATTTGGTAGCACTGACGTCTTCGCCAGCCAGTTCGCACTCTCTGAATGGGTATAATTCAAATGCAGCCAGGCAGGATGCTCAGCATCAATAGTGTCGTTACTCTCGATGCTATCGACACCGCCTTTGCCATCCAATTGCCAGGCAAATACAGCATCCGGCACAATTAACTGATGTCCCTTGATGGTTTCCACTGCATTTCTCCACGTGTGACCACATTAATGCAGTTAGTCTAGCCGTCTTCTTTTGTTATGTAACTCGGAAAAATAGGCAAACACGCTGAATTTGCTCAATAAATAATGTTACATTTCTGTTGGTTTTTTAAATATTGCAATGCCAAAGCGGCATACGGAGATAAGCTTTGCGAGAAAGACGTAACGAGAGTCCTGATTTAGACTTTCGCCTTAAGAGCATGCGACAGCGCGCTATCACCGTGAGCGGCCCATGGTTTCTATGGGTTAACCTATTGTTCTGTTTATTTATATTAGGCCGTCATTATTTCTCACCACTGAAGCAAGTGGCCAGTATTACGCAGTCTTACCCCGCTATGGAAATCATCATGGCGCTGATTCTGGTTATTGCATCGTCGGCAATTTTTATTCTGCGTATGGCCCATGATCAATATGCGGAGTGGTTGAGCAAGTTTCTGCACGGAGCCCTAATGTGCATCAGCGCGTTATGGGTGGGCTGTTTTTACTTGTTTCTCGCCAGCGGTGATTCACGGATTGTTTTTCCCTTCGCGGCGTTACTGATTTTCACTGCGCTAATTTCACTTTATTTTGATGGCCGCGTGTTGCTCAGTTTCACTTTGCCTATTTGGGTGGTGATTCTGATATGTAATTTTGTCTACCCCTCAGAACTGACCGTACTCAATGCCTTACTCTACGTGCTGCTGGCCTGTCTTTTTGAGTCTGGTCGCCGGATTTTACGCGGCTGGTTTGTGTTGGCCATCAACCGCGAGCAAGAAAACAGAGTACTGATTAAGCAATTACAGAATCTGGCGAACCACGACCCACTGACTGGCCTTGCCAATCGCCGTTCTTTCCACTTGCTGTTGGATAAAGCAATGCAACGCCACGAGCAATGCGGTACGTCCGTATCGTTAATTATGTTGGATGTCGATTATTTTAAGAAATATAACGACCATTACGGGCATCAGGCGGGTGACGAGTGTCTGGTGAAGATTGCAAAATGCCTTGAGGCTGCAACACGTTCAATACATGATGTTGCCGCACGTTTTGGCGGAGAGGAATTTATTATATTGCTGCCTGAAGCCAATCAGCAGCAGGCCATTGAAGTGGCAAAACGAATCCAACAAAATATCCAGGATCTGGCGATTCAACATGCCGCCTCGCCTGTCGCACCTTATGTAACCATAAGCCTGGGTATTACAAATTTAACACCTGCGACTAACGCAACGCGTTTTATCGCTCAAGCCGATGCGGCGTTGTATAAAGCCAAAGAAGCGGGCCGCAACCAGTGGCAAATTTTTTCTAACTGACAAATGAGATAAAAATGAAAATTGGCGTTCTGTTTCCTATTGCGATCATCATTGCTGCAATCGTCTTCATCACCTGGTTTATTGTCGGCGGCTACGCAACCTCAACCTCCTGAAACGCAGTTTACTAAGGCTTATCCGCCCTTTTAGTCGCGCGGATAAGCGTAGTGTTACTGGTTAATGTGCCACGATATACATGGTGCGGCTGTACGCGACATCTTCAGGGTTATTAATCGGATAACCTTTCAGCCACGGTTTGATCAAGCGACCATTGGTGTATTGATAAATCGGGGCGATTGGCGCCTGTTCCTGAATGATTCGCTCAGCCTGGTTGTAATCTTTATTCCGCGCAACATCCGTTGTTTCCTGGCTTGCCTGTTGCATCAGCTTGTCATATTCCGGCGAATTGAAGCGCGAAATATTACCGCTGTGAGTAGAAGTTAACAGTGACAAGAAGGTAGATGGTTCATTGTAATCACCAACCCAGGACGCACGAATAACATCGAAATTGCCGGTATTACGGCTGTCGATATACGTTTTCCATTCCTGGTTTTGCAGTTTCACGTCCACGCCAAGGTTCTTCTTCCACATAGATGCCACCGCAATAGCAATCTTCTGATGGTTTTCCGAAGTGTTGTACAGCAGTGTCAGATTAAGTGGTTTGTTGGGACCATAACCTGCCGCTTGCAGCAAGGTTTTTGCCTGAGCGTTGGCCTCTTCCTGGCTCATTTGCTCAAATGGTGAAGGTTCTGGTTTAAAGCCTGCGGTCACATCAGGGGTAAAGCGCCACGCTGGCTTCTCACCGGTACCCAACACCTTATCTGCCATGATGTGACGGTCAATGGTCATGCTCAGAGCCAGGCGAACGCGTGCATCAGCGGTTGGCCCTTTCTGGGTATTAAACGCGTAGTAATACGTTCCTAATTGTGGCGGCGTATAAACCTGGCCTGGAATATCTTTTAGCAGCTTTTGGTAGAGATTTTTTGGGAAGGATTCGGTGATATCGATATCCCCTGCCAGGTAACGTTTGGTCGCTGACGACTCCTGGTTAATCGGAATAAAGGTCACCTGAGTAATGACCGTTTTGCTGTTATCCCAGTAATTTTTGTTCTGCACCGCGACCAGTTTTTCGTTCACAACACGGTCTTTCAGGGTGTACGCACCATTGCCCACCAAATTACCGGGTTTGGTCCAGTCGTTACCGAATTTCTCTACCACTGCTTTGGGTACTGGATAGAACGAGAAGTTGGCCGTCAGATTCGGGAAATATGGCACCGGTTTATCCAACTGGATGCGCAATGTTCTGGCATCGACTGCCGTTACACCCAGTTTATCGGCTGGCATTTTTCCATCTATGATAGCTTGCGCATTATTGATACCCGCAAGGGCGGCAAACCAGGCGAAAGGTGAAGTGTTTTTTGGGTCAACCAGCCGCTGCCAGCTATAGACGAAATCTTGTGCTGTGACTGGCGTACCGTCCGACCAACGTGCGTCATTGCGTAAAGTAAATGTCCAGGTGCGGTTGTCATTACTTTGCCATTTGGTGGCCACACCAGGCTCCAGTTGCCCTTTTTCATTTTGGTTTACCAGGCCTTCAAACAGATCGCGAATGACCTGAATTTCTGGTAATCCCACCGCTTTTACCGGATCCAGAGAAGCGGGCTCATCTTTGATATGGCGCACCAGACTCTGGTCGGAGGCAAGTTGTGTCCCTGCAGGAATATCTGCTGCCCAGGCCTGTGAAAACGAGCAAGCGAGTGTTAATGCACAAGTGGTGATACGAAACCGATTTCTCATCAGTGCCCCTTTAGTTGTTTATTTTTGTAAGAGTAATACCTTGCCCAGATCGAACCATTAATGTAGCGCAATTACTTGTTTTGCCAATAAGAAAAACACCCCGCCAAGATGCAATTTATGTGGAGCATCTCACTCAAATGACCTTTTTACTCTTCCTGCGGGCATAATTTCGCATTCTTCTTGCGCACCGTTTAAACGCATTTTTTAAACCTCTTAAGCTGTCTCCATTTGAAAGTGAGGTGGCCGGATACCCAGCCTTAAGATACATAATGGCCTGGCATACAGTTGTTTCAGATGAGATTTTAACTAAACACTGCTATTAATAATGTCTTGCAACTCGTCACAGTAAGGACATTTATGCCCGGTCATCGCCCTCGCCCGCAACGAGGACATCTCCCTCCAGGAAGCGAACGCTTTGGAAAATCAGTTTTCGGCGCTCCGCTTATCTGGTTCCCAGCAGCACCCAGTGAGCAACGCAGCGGTTTGATCATTGCCGGAACACATGGCGATGAAAACGCAGCGATGGTCACGCTGTCCTGCGCACTGCGCACTCTTGAGCCTGAACATCGCCGCCATCATGTGGTGCTAGCGGTGAATCCTGACGGCTGCCAGTTGGGTTTGCGCGCCAATGCCAACGGAGTGGATTTGAATCGAAATTTCCCGGCTGCCAACTGGAAATCGGGCGAAACGGTTTATCGCTGGAACAGTAGCGCTGACAAACGTGATGTCGTGCTGTCGACGGGTAAAAAACCGGCGTCCGAACCGGAAACCGCAGCGCTGTGCCAGTTAATTCACACCTTGCAGCCCGCGTGGATTGTCTCTTTCCATGACCCACTGGGATGTATCGAAGATCCTGATAACTCGGTGCTCGGAGCCTGGCTTGCCAAAGCGTTTGAATTACCGCTGGTGACCAGCGTAGGCTACGAAACGCCCGGTTCATTTGGCAGCTGGTGCGCAGATTTAGGCTTACCGTGTATTACCGCAGAATTCCCGCCCATCTCAGCTGACGAAGCGAGTGAGCGGTATCTGGATGCCATGATGGGCTTACTGCATTGGCAGAAGTCATAGAAATTTACGGATAAAGTTTGCCGGTTTCGAAGTGCAGCCCTGGCTCGACATCAACGGCCAGCCAGGTTGGACCATCGAGATCGGCAAAACGGACCTTCGCCGCTAGCGGCAATGCGGCGGCGATGGCCCGTGATGTGCACAACATGCAGCCGAGCATCACATCAAACCCTTGCTCACGCGCCGCTTGCGTTAACGCCAGCGCCTCGGTTAACCCACCGGTTTTATCCAGCTTCACATTCACCATTTCGTAGCGCCCTTTCAGCGCCGCCAGGCTTTCACGCGTATGGCAGCTTTCATCGGCACAAATCGGTAATGGGTGAATAAAGTTTGCCAGCTGGCTGTCTTGCCCTGCGGGTAATGGTTGCTCAAGCATCGCCACATTCAAATCAGCCAACAACTGGCAACGCGCTGCCAGACCTTCACTGTGCCAGGCTTCGTTAGCGTCAACAATAATGACAGCCTCCGGGGCTGCTGCACGAATCGCCACCATGCGCTCAGTAATCAACCGGTCATCAATTTTGACTTTCAGCAAACGTGCGCCTTTGTCCCATAACAGTTTTGCGGCTGCCGCCATTTGCTCTGGTTCAGCAATACTGACGGTTTGCGCCGTGGTGACCAACTCTGGTAATTCAACACCGGCCATATACGCCAGGGTACGTTTACTGTGCCGGGCTTCCAAATCCCACAACGCGCTGTCGATGGCGTTACGTGCCGCGCCTGCTGGAAGTGCGGCCTGTAATTGCACTCGCGTCATCCCTTTTTCTAACTCAGGAATCAGGGTAGTAATTTGAGCCAGGACAGAAGCAACGCTTTCGCCATAGCGTGGATACGGTGTGCACTCGCCTACGGCTTTAATTCCATCCTCTTCAAGCTCCACCACCACGACTACGGCTTCGCTACGGGTACCGCGTGAAATCACAAAAGGCGTGTGAAGCGGCCAGGCTTCTTGATAAACCTTAACTGTTCTCATTGTTTTTCCAGTGTTCCAGGACATTCACTGAGTATAGCCAGAGAACACTTTCACTTGCAGTATCAGTTTTTTATATTCAGAAGCTGAATACTGACATACACTGTTCGCGGCGTTAATTATATGTAAAAAGGAAAATCAAACATGTCACAAATCGTTCATTTCCAGGGCAACCCTGTAGCGGTTGCAGGTCAAATCCCACAAACTGGCAACAAAGCTGAAGCTTTTACTCTGGTAGCAAAAGATCTCTCTGATGTTGCACTGAGCCAGTTCGATGGAAAACGTAAAGTACTGAACATTTTCCCAAGCATCGATACCGGCGTTTGCGCCGCTTCCGTGCGCAAATTCAACCAACTGGCGACTGAAATGGATAACACAGTTGTGCTGTGTGTTTCTGCAGATCTGCCATTTGCACAGTCTCGCTTCTGCGGCGCTGAAGGCCTGAGCAACGTGATTACGCTGTCTACTCTGCGTAACCCGGAATTCCAGCAGGCGTACGGTGTGGGTATTTCTGAAGGCGCACTGAAAGGCCTGACTGCTCGTGCGGTTGTGGTTCTTAATGAGAAAAATGAAGTGGTATTCAGCCAGTTAGTGAATGAAATTACTAACGAGCCGGATTATACCGCAGCACTGGAAGCCCTTCAGGCTTAAGTGTGAATGCCCCCGCTAACCGGGGGCATTGTCCAGATGGCTGACAAAGGTCACGAAACAGGTGTTGTAGAGTGGCCACCATTTTCGCCAGTTTTGTCGGATGACGCTTCCGCTTATCCGACCTACGAAAAGGTTTGTCATCAGTCTCGAATGCCCCGCTAACCAGGGGCATTATTCTTACGACTCTGTTTTTCTTTGGCTCAAGCCGTATTCACGCAATTTATTCGCAATCGCGGTATGTGAAACGCCAAGGCGTTTAGCCAGTTTACGCGTACTTGGATAAGTACGATAAAGCTGCGTCAGCACCGAGCGTTCAAAACGGCTGGTAATATCATCCAGCGACCCTTCCATCGCCTCTTCCCCAACCACCAAACTCGCGGTATCAAAATCAGGCAGCAGAATATCTTGTGGACGAAGTTCGTAACCTTCTAACTGGGTTAATGCGCGATAAATCGCATTTTTCAACTGACGCACGTTGCCCGGCCAGCCATAACGCGTGAGCACATTGCTCAAATCATTAGAGAGTTTCGGACGCGGCACCCCTTGTTCATCGGCAAACCGTGCCACAAACAGCTCAGTCAGCGGCATGATGTCTTGCGGTCTGTCGCGCAGCGGCGGCAAATTCAGCGTCAGGACGTTCAGGCGATAATAGAGATCTTCGCGGAACTCCCCTTTTTGTACCATCTCAATCAGGTTCTTTTGCGTCGCGCAAATCACCCGCACATCAACATGGACTTCATGCTCTTCACCTACCCGACGGAAGGTTCCATCGTTGAGGAAACGCAGCAGCTTAGTCTGCATGCGCGGTGACATTTCGCCAATTTCATCCAGCAGGACGGAACCGCCATTCGCCTGTTCAAAGAAGCCTTTTTTACCTTCTACAGCATTCGCATAAGCGCCTGGCGCATGGCCAAACAGCTCGCTTTCAACCACATCATCAGGCATCGAACCACAATTCAGTGCCAGATAAGGTTTTTGCGCTCGTGGGCTACCAAGATGGCAAGCATGCGCCAGCAAATCTTTACCGGTGCCGGTGTCACCAACAATCAACAGCGGCGCGTTTAGCATGGCCAGTTTGTGTGCCTGCTCGACGACATGGCGCATTTTCGGGCTGACGGCGACAATCTGGCTGAATGCACCCACATCGGTATTGGAGAGGTTTTGCAGTTGGCGACCCATACGCACCGTGGAGCGCAGCATTACTACCGCACCAACCAGCGAAGGACCGTCGTTTTCGTTATCCAAATGAACCGGCGTGATTTCCATCAGGAAATTTTGCCCGTTGATCACCACATGTTCGGTATGTGACTCAACCGGCGCACTTTCAAGCCAGCGCATAAAGTTAAAACCGTTCACCAGGCTGGCAGCGTTATGGTTACGCAGTTTGTCTTCGTTTTGCCCAAACAGCGTGCAGCTTGCCGGGTTCGCCAGCTCCACTTTGCTTCTCATATCCAGCGAAAGTACCGGCTCTGGCAGCGCTTCAAGTAAAGCGCTCAGCGCACGATGCTCACGCTCAGAAGGCATCCACGGCACAGTACGCACGTCCGTGACCCCAGGAATACGGCGGATTTCAGCCATTAAACTGCTGAACGTGTCGAAATCGAGGGTAGAGAAATTCAGGTAAATTCGCCCAATTGGATCAATTTCGATCCCTCGCAAATCGATACTACGCAGCACAAGTAAATCAAGTAATTCTCGAGTCAGACCAAGGCGGTCCTCGCAAAAGACTTCCAGACGCATGGAGGTGTCCTTCAAATGCAAATTACGGAGTCATTGGGGATACTAATGATACCCCAGATACCGGGCAGTCTAAAGTGATGTGTGAAGAAAAGTTGACAGATAAGCTGATGATACGGGAGGGTTGTACAATTCCAGGACGGATAAGCGCCAGCGTCATCCACCGTTGTCATCCGTCATTTACATAACGACCAATGACAGTGGCTGGCGCGTACCCGTGTTACGAAGGTGTATTGGGCTTTTTGTTCATGGTCTCTTTGAGCTGCACCAACAGCTGCTTGCGGAAATCCCCGAGCCGCGGTTTATCACCGTCAATCCACGGTAGCGGGCGGCACAGCTCCATCGCTTTAATCCCCAAGCGCGCTGTCAGTAAACCCGCGCCAATTCCCTGCGCTGCACGCGTGGAAAGCCGTGCCGCCAGATCCTGGCCAATCCAGTCCATACCCACTTCACGCACCAGTTCACTGGCACCGGCAAAGGCGATATTCAACAACACCAGGCGGAACAAACGTATACGGCTGAAATAGCCCAATTCGATGCCATACAGCGTGGCAATGCGGTTAATCAGGCGCAAGTTACGCCAGGCGATAAACGCCATATCCACCAGCGCCAGCGGGCTGACCGCAATCATTAAGGTCGATTCCGCAGCCGAACGGCTGATTTCCCGACGCGCCTGGTTATCAAGCACGGGCTGCACCAAACGTGCGTACAGCTCAACTACTTCGCGGTCGTTTTGCGTTTCATGAATCGCGGCATACCAGCGTTGTAGTGCCGGATGCCCGTGATCAAGCCCAGCCTGGCGCGCCAGCTTTTCACAAAATGCCCGGCCCTTACCCATTCCGTGACTGTGCATCAAATCACGTGCTTCATCGCGCTCTTCTGCACGCTGGCGTAAACGCCATAAACGACGCCACTCCGTTGCCACCGAACCGACACCCGCGGCGATAATTAACCCACCGGCGATGCCGCCGCCGAGCGCTATCCAGTCTTGCGTAACAAAAGCGTTATGCGTCCACTGGACGCCTTGCGCCACCACGCTGACACCAAACAGCCCAAGGCCCACCTGAACCATGCGCCGCCATATACTGCGTTTAGGATGTAACGCGGCTTCAATAACCGCTTCGGCCTGCCCTTCATCTTCCACTTCATCCAGCGAATTTAAGACGGGAGTAAACTTTTCAGCTTCCGGCTCACTAAAAGCATGCGCGGCTTTGAAACTCGGTTCTTGTTCCACATCCAACGGTTGCGCGAAATCGACACGCGGTTTTAATGGTTCGTTCATCGCAATTTATCCCCAATTAAAAACTCCAGTGCCGCATCCATCCGAATGTGTGGCATTGGCCGGTCCACATCCATGACTTGTGGGCGGAACTGTTCAAACTGAAAACCTTGTTTCTCCCAGAAGGTACTACCAGGCAAACGCGCTGGAACCTCACCAGGATAAACCGTCAGCGGCTCGCCATCACTTAAACGGTTCCCACGCAGCGCCGGAATTTGCTCTCCTTTCACATCAACCAGGCCACTCTGTGTGGCTTGCACCGAGGCAAGACCCATGCAGTCCATGTCGATACCTTCGAACGCGGCATTTTGCCAGGCGTCCTGCACCAGTTGCTGGAGCAGCGCCACCATGTTGGCATGTTGATCAACCGTAACGTGGTCGGCCTTTGTCGCGGCAAACAACAGCTTGTCGATAACCGGTGAAAACAACCTGCGGAACAGGGTGCGTTGGCCATAATGGAAACTTTGCATCAGTTGCGTCAGAGCCAGACGCATATCGTTAAACGCTTGCGGACCGCTATTGAGCGGTTGCAGGCAATCCACCAACACAATCTGGCGGTCAAAACGCAGGAAGTGGTTTTTATAAAAGCCCTTCACCACCTTTTCGCAGTAGTAATCAAAGCGCGCGCGCAGCATGCCAATGTTGGTGGTTTTATCGGCCTGCGCGAGTTTCGATTCGCCGACCGCGTCCACATCCGGCCACGGGAAAAATTGCAGTGCTGGCGCTCCCGCCATGTCGCCGGGTAACACGAAGCGGCCAGGCTGGATAAAGTGCAAACCTTCACGTTTGCAGCGCAACAGATAGTCAGTCCAGGCTTCTGAAATCGCCGCCAGGCGGTTTTCATCGGCTGGTGCGAGCGGGTCTAACCCTTCGCATAATTTGCGCCAAAGTGCGGACCATTCAGCGCGATCGCCCTGCAACAGGCCGGTCATTTGACGCGACCAGCTCAGGTAGTTTTGCGCCAGCATAGGCAAATCCAGCAACCATTCGCCAGGGTAGTCGACAATTTCCAGATACAGCGTCGAGGTGTCTTTGAAATGGCGTAACAACGAATCGTTTGAGCGATAGCGCAACGCAAGGCGCATTTCGCTGACACCCCGAGTCGGCGTTGGCCAGTTCGGCGGCGAACCGTAAAGTTGCGCCAGCCCTTCATCATAAGTGAAACGTTGAATACCCAGGTCGCGCTGGGGAACACGTTTCACGCCAAGGAGTCTTTCTTCACGCACCGCATTGAGCAACGGCAAACGCGCCCCGTTATGTACGCTCAGTAATTGATTCACCATCGCGGTAATAAACGCTGTCTTGCCGCTACGGCTTAAACCCGTGACGGCAAGACGTAAATGTCGGTCCACGCCCCGGTTCATCAGGGCATTTATTTCATTCTTGATTCTGTTCATCTGCGTCCTGGTTGCACCCTTTTGAAGCTGTTATGAGGGAGGTTATGGGGGTAAATAGTGGCAAATCAAAGGGTATAGCTCAATTTTATAGCCAATTGAAGGCGGCGTATCATGCATAGACAGCCTCATCGAGCTTAAGTAATATGCGTTATCTTTTGGCGCAGAACAGGACCGGTTCAGTCATGTCGCCCACCATTTATGATATTGCCCGTTTGGCGAACGTTTCTAAATCAACCGTATCGCGGGTGCTTAATAAGCAGACTAATATTTCCCCTGAAGCACTTGAACGTGTTTTAAAAGCGATTGAAGAGTTAAATTACCAGCCTAATAAATTAGCGCGCGCCCTGACTTCATCGGGTTTTGACGCGATTATGGTTATCTCAACTCGCTCAACCAAAACGACCGCAGGAAATCCATTTTTCTCTGAAGTCCTGCATGCTATTACCGCCAGGGCAGAACAAGAAGGATTTGACGTCATATTGCAGACATCCAAAAATAGTAAAGAAGACCTGCAAAAGTGTGTCAGTAAAATTAAGCAAAAAATGATCAAGGGCATTATTATGCTCAGCTCCCCCACTGATGAATCTTTCTTCGAGGAACTGGATCAGTACGCGATTCCTGTGGTCGTGATTGGGAAAGTAGATGGTGAGTTCAAGCATGTTTGTTCGGTGGATACGGATAATTATCGCGACAGCATTGCGTTAACCCAAACACTAATCAATAACGGGCATCGTAAAATAGCCTGCATTCATGCCCCGCTTGATTATCACGTTTCGGTAGACCGGCTCGCTGGGTTCAGAGATTGCCTGCTTGAGCAAAATATTAGTTTGCCTGAAGAGTGGGTCGTTGATGGTGGCTATACTAATGAAACAGCACTTGAAGCTGCTCAACAATTATTGAGCCATCTGGATCTTCCTGATGCGATATTCGCCACCGACAGCCTGAAGTTAATGAGTATCTACCGTATCGCCCAAGAAAAAGGCATTAAGATCCCCGGGCAGCTTTCAGTAGTGGGATACAGCAACGACATGTTGAGTTTTCTGCTCTCCCCACCGCCAGGAGGAATTGAAGTCCCGACACTGGAATTAGGCACTGCCGGTAGCGCGCTATTGTTTGAGAGAATTTCCGGAAAGTATGCCGCTCCCAGAACATTAATTCCAACAAAGATCACGTTGACGGGCTCTATCTCCTGAGATTTATTCACTTCAAAATGGTGGATAATGCTATCGCTTATCCACCTACAACGGCTAAACAGTTTCGTAGGTCGGATAAGCGCAGCGAAATCCGAAACTTAAAACGCGTAATTCACACCAATACCTGCATAGTGGAATTTATCATTATCACCTTCGTCATGGTTTTCCCACTCGAATGCATACTCCAGCGTCATTGACAGGCCGTTCCGGAAATCATAGGCATACAATAAACCCAGACGATTATAGTCATGGTTTTCAGTGTCAATATCCTCAGACCAATCCCAGTTCGTCCAGCGATCCAGCCCCAGACGGGTGTATGGCGTCAAAGTGGTATTGCCAAGCGCAATCGGCAGATAGATACGCATTTCCTGGGTAGAAAACTCACCGTTATTTTTATCGCTATCGGTATTAAAGCCGCGTTCTAAATAGTAGTTAGTGCGTAATGTAACGGTTTCATTAATTCGCCAGCTGAACCCCGTTTCCGTTTCAACACGGCTGTCGGAATAGCCGGTCTGGTCAAGATCGTTATCAAAGCGGTAGTATGCCAACCAACCGCTGAAACTCCAGTCAGGGTTAATTTTCACATTCCAGTCCGGCTGGAATTTATAACGCTGGGTATTTGCCGTACCATTGCTGGAACCATCATCATTTTTGAAATGGTAGCCGTAATTACGCATGCCGCCAGTGAAACCTAATGACCAGTCATCATTGTCGACAATTTGATAACGAATATCGATTTCCGGGCGGTTAAAGTAAGTACCACGGGATAAGTCGCTGTAATCCGCCGAACCTTCCTGATACATGGTTAATGCGATAGACCAGTCACCATAGCTGGCATTAAAGTAGACAGAGGGTTCATATAATCCATCTTTGTCCTCACCCTGACCTTCAACGTTTTCTATTTCGTACATCGCACCAATATTATAATTCCAGCCGTTATTTTCCGCAGCTTGCACGCAGGCCGCTCCTGCACAGGCAATAAGCACTGTGCATTGCATTAGCTTTTTCATTTTTGTATTCCTTGTAAAATTTACACAGAGAGAAAAAGCCGGGAGTGTTAATTCCCGGCAGGGTACAGAATATTATTAGTTAATCGCGTATTCAGTTTCAGAATCAAAGAAATGACTTTTATTCATATCGAACGTTATTTTTATATTTTGTGCAGCCCGATAATCACTATCTGAATTGGCGCGTAAGGTTAATTCATGGCCACCTACGGTGGCGTATAACATAAACTCCGCTCCGGTTAGCTCAGCCACCGTAATATGAGCGTCAATGCCTTTATCCTGTAACACCGGGATAATATCCTCAGGGCGAATACCCAATATCACTGGTTTATGTTGATAATTAGCTAAGTTCATTGCCGCATATTTATCATCCGGGATAGGCAGCTTTAATGTTTCAGTGACAAAGCAGCCGTCATCCAGTGTGCCACGAATAAAGTTCATCGATGGCGAGCCAATAAACCCGGCAACAAACATATTGGCCGGATGGTTATAAACCGTTTTAGGCGCCCCAACCTGCTGAATAATGCCATCTTTCATGATAACGATGCGCGTTGCCATGGTCATCGCTTCGGTCTGATCGTGGGTCACGTAGATCATGGTGGTATTCAGTTTTTGATGGAGCTTGCTGATTTCAGCACGCATTTGTACTCGCAACCGCGCATCCAGGTTGGATAGCGGTTCATCCATCAAAAATACACCGGCTTCGCGTACGATGGCGCGTCCTAGCGCCACGCGCTGGCGTTGCCCACCGGAAAGAGCAGCAGGTTTACGGTCGAGGTAGGTTTTTAACCCCAGAATAGAGGCGGCCCACTGTACGCGTTCATCAATAATGTTGGCGTCGAGTTTCTGCATCTTCAGCCCGAACGCCATGTTGTCGTAAACCGACATATGCGGATACAGCGCGTAGTTCTGGAACACCATAGCGATACCGCGCGACTTGGCAGGCACGTCATTCATGCACACGCCATCAATCAACAGTTCGCCACCACTGATTTCTTCCAGCCCGGCAATCATCCGCAAAGTGGTCGATTTTCCGCAGCCCGATGGCCCAACGAACACGATAAATTCTTTGTCCTCGATTTCGAGGGTGAAATCTTTCACCACATGAACCTGGTTGTTATAAATCTTTTGAATGTGCTGCAACGAGAGTTGTGCCATCACTTGTTCCTTTTTTCACACCGCGTGTGCACTGTGTTTGGTTAACCAGAATGTTTGCAAAAGTGGCCAGTTCAATTCTGCCGTCGTCGGCAGAAGCAAATCGGCGTGTTCAAGCCCCGAGCCAACCCCTACCGAGAGCATGCCGCTGGCGTTAATCGCCTCAATTCCCGCTTGTGCATCTTCAATGCCAATACATCTGGCCGGTTCGACACCCAGCCCTGCACAAGCGGCAAGGAAGATTTCAGGGTCGGGTTTTGAATGCTCGATTTGGCTGGCGTCCGCGCAGAAATCGAACTGACCTTTAAGCCGCAACGCTTGCAGAATGCGTGGCGCATTCAAGGAAACAGAAGCCAGCCCGACACGAATATGCTGGTGGTGAAGTTCTTCGAGCAACGCCGCAATTCCCGGTAATATCGCCGCAGGATCGAGGTGCTGAAGTGACGCGACATAGAGCGTGTTTTTACGCTCGGCAAGTTTGATTTTTGCCTGGCTGTCAAAACGCTGCTCTGCTCCCCCGCTGCGCAAAATGCGCGCCAGGGAATCCATGCGGCTGATACCTTTGAGCTGCTCGTTAATCCGCTCGTCGATCTCAATACCAATTTCACCAGCAACCTGCCGCCATGCCAGGAAATGCAAATGAGCGGTGTCCGTCACCACGCCGTCTAAATCAAAAATTACTGCTTCAGGCTTCATAGTGGTGTTCCTTTTGTGGTACCGCTCCCAGTTAAAGGTGTGAAAAAATCAGCCAGCGAAAAAGTTGCAGCCCTCGTGATTTGCAGCGCGGTGTTGCCAAGGTGAAGATTGATCGGTTTTTCGGACGATGAAGTCACGCTCAACTGTTGGTGAGTTAACGTCAGTTGGATGCGCGCCCCTTGCCAGACAAACGGCAGCGAGATGGATTGCCACTGTTCGGGCAAACATGGGTTCAGATGCAATTCTCCACATTCCACGGTTAGCCCAGCAAAACCCTGCACCGCACCGAGCCAGATTGCGCCGGTCGCGGCGGCGTGAATGCCGTCGTCACAGCTGTGCGGTTCATCACCGAGATCGATAAGACATGCCTGCTGCCAGAATTGATATGCCTGTTCACGGCGTCCACAACGTGCAGCAATGACGCCATGAATGGCTTTGCTGAGCGAAGAGTCATGAATGGTGCGCGGTTCATAGTAATCGAGATTGGCTGCCAGTTGGGCTGGCGTAAACTGCCACGGCAACATGTAGGCCAGCATCACCACATCCGCCTGTTTAAGGATTTGCATCTCGTTAACTTCAGCGCGTGAGTAATCCAGCAAGATAGCTTGAGTGCCCTGCAGCTCTTTATAGCTTGTGAGATCAAGGGTCGGTTTGCTGAAGAAGCTGTCGTCTTGCGCAATAACATGGTCTTCACGGGCTTCAGGCAACCAAATACGTGCAAGGAAACGATCGGCCTGGCGGATGAAATCGTCGTCCGGTAACGCAAACTGCTGTAAATAGTGCCTGGCTCGTTCAACGTTGTGATACGCCAGATAGTTGGTATAGGCGTTGTTATCAACATGCTCGGTGTACTCGTCTGGCCCAATGACATCGTGCAGTTCCAGCCTGCCATTAGCCTCAACTGCGCGGCTCATCCAGAAACATGCGGTTTCAAGCAACAGCGCCACTCCGCGTTCACGCATAAAGCCATCGTCGCCGGTGACTTGATAATATGCGTCTACCGCCCAGGCAATATCTGCCACCAAATGGTGTTCAGCCACGGCTGAGGCGACTTTCTGGCGCAAGCCAGTACGGATATTAATTGCCGCAAACTCTGGTGTTTCTTCTTCCCCGGACCAGGCGCTTTCCCACGGGAACAATGCGCCCTGCCAGCCATTTTTGCGCGCTTTCGCCAGTGCGCCCGCGAGGTTATGCCAGCGATAACTCAACAACTGGCGAGCGATTTCTGGTTGCGTCATCAGATGGAATGGCAGCAAGAACACTTCGGTATCCCAGAAAACATGGCCTTTGTAGCCTTCGCCGGTCAGCCCTTTCGCCGCAATACTGCATTTCTCGTTATGCGCGGGGGTCATCGCAAACAGGTGATACAACGCAAAATCTAACGCAATTTGATCCTGGCTATTTTGGCTTTCAAGCTGCACACGGCTGCGTTGCCAGTATGTCTCCCAAACCTGGTTGGACTCGGCCAGCAGTTGCTCATAACCCCGTTCCACACACTGCATCAGCTTGTTCAACGCCTGTTCGCTGCAACTGGCTGCGTGGTAGTCGCTATCTAACGAGCTGGTAATCCAGTTGGTTTTCACCAACTCGAATGTCTGGCCTTTTGCTACCTTGCCGCTACAGTGCTGGGTCAGACGGCGGTTCTTCGCATAAAAGCTGCTGCAACTCTCCGCTGGCAAGGCACAGAAACTGCTAATCACCACTTCATTGCTGCCGTCCAGAGTGCGATAACAACCCTGTAAATACCGCTGTTCAAAGACCCGGACACTGGTTTCATCCAGATGCTGACGGCCCGAATTAGTTTGGGTGGCATCAATACCGGTGCTGATGGTGACCCGCGCATTGTCGTCGAGCGGCGTAATAGCCACACGCGTGCACAACAACGAATGCTGTGCCGCCGACAGGAATCGCTGGCACACGATCTGATAACGTTTACCGTTTGGCGCATGCCACACCAGGCTGCGACGCAGTTCTCCACAAGCCAAATCAAGTTCGCGATGATAATCAGTCACCGTCCCTGAAAGCAGGGTAAATATTTCGCCATCCAGTTCGATGCGCATTTGCAGCACATCAGGCAAATTCACCAGTTCGGTGGTTTCTACGGCTGAACTGCGATGATAAAACCCCGCCAGATACATACCGCGAGTCTGCTCGGTGTAGGCTTCTTCATGGCAGGCCCGTAGCCCCAGATAGCCATTTCCAGCGGCCATTAAGGTGGCAAATTTATTCAGCGTGTGTTGGCTAAATTGCAGGTCTTGCAGTCGGGTAAGAGTGCTCATAAATCGATGCTCGCTCCTGATTCCGCTGCGCGATAAATCGCCGCAACCAGTTGCTGAATAAGGTAGCCCTGCTCGGCATCCGCGATGCTGACTGGCTCACCAAGGACATGATCGACAAACGCCTGCATACTTTTGAAATGGCGCTGGCTGTCAGCGGTTTCTCTTTGTGACAACGTCACCAGCTCTCCAGCTTCATCCTGGTAGATATGCGCCGGGAACAGCGTGGCCCCCGCGTTTACCCCACAGAATTCCACATTCATCACCGATTGCTGGGCAATGTTCAGCGCAAACGAAGTTTCAAGACGCAGGATACCGCCGTTGTGAAACTCGATAGTGGCGAACAGCGCATCTTCTACGGTGTAGGTTTTTGGGTCCCACTCACCGAATTGCCCGCTGTGTTTACGGGTGCCAAGCTTCTGGAACGAGTGCGCCGATACCCGCCGCACCGCCGGAAAACCGAGCACATACATTGCGGCATCGAGCATATGAATACCGATGTCGATAAGCGGCCCGCCGCCCTGTAACTCTTTATTGGTGAAAACACCCCAGCCCGGTACACCGCAGCGGCGCAACGCTTTAGCGGTGGTGACATAAATTTCGCCGAGCGTGCCGGCAACCACTTGTTGGCGTAAAAACTGCGTGTCGCTGGCAAAACGGTGGTGAAAATCGTAGGCCAACACTTTCCCGGCTTTGCGGGCAGCATCGCGCATTTCAGCCGCTTGCTCCGGCGTCATGGCCGGTGGCTTTTCACACATCACATGGCAGTTGTGCTCCAGCGCCTGCATCACATGTTGATGATGGAAACGGTTCGGCGTGCAGACGCTGACAATGTCGGGCGCACATGTGCGATACATTTCATCTGCATCGCTGAAGGCATGTGGGATACCGAGTTTGTCTGCCAGCGCCTGCGCACGACCGGTGTGGCTATCAACGACAGCCACCAGTTCCAGTTCACTTCTTGTCAGGTAATACGACGCATGGACGGTTTGAGCGACCTGCCCACCACCGATAATAGCCACCCTGAGTTTTCGACTCATCTCACGTTGCCTCTTAGCAGGTACGCAAAAATTGCAACGACTGTTGGTACGCCGCCACCGGATCTTCCGCGCGAATGCGTCCTTCGTAGACGATGTAACCGTCATAGCCATCCGCGCGAAGTTGTTCAAAATGCTTTTTGAAATCGATGCTGCCGCTGCCTGGCTGGTAACGATGGTTGTCGGCAATATGCACATGACCAAGCAGGTCACGGTTAGCATGAAACGCCGTGCTGATGTCGTCTTCTTCGATATTCATGTGATAGAAATCACCGATTATTTGCGTGTGTTTTAGCTGGTTTTCTTCGATATACGAACGCGCATCGGCCAGAGTGTTGATCATATGATCCTGGTAACGGTTAAGCGGTTCGAGGTAAACCGTGGTCCCGGTACGTGCCGCGACTTCATCCAGATAACACAGCGAATCACTAACCGCTTTACGATCCCCTGCCAGGCTGCGCGGTGAGTTCATTGGCGGCAAGCGAAACGTGAACATGCCCCATGCCGCTGGAACCACAATCCCTTTGCCTCCCACTTGCGCCAATGCTTCAAGAATGCGGGTAATTTGTTGCAGGCCATTCAAACGACGCTCTTCAATAAAGTCGCCAATCCAGCCATCGTAACCGCCACATGCGGTAGTGACCGGCAAACCAGTAGCGGCAATCGCCGCTTTCACTGCCTGCACATTTTCGACAAGCAGTTTGCCGTCGATTTCGAAGCCATCGAAGCCCATCGCTTTGACGTATTTGAATTTTTCCAGAATATCTGCCGGGAAAAACGCCTGATTTTGAGTACCGATTTTCATGATTTATTCCTTAATTATTCCTGAAAATATTTCCCTAAGTATTTCGAGGTGCAGAAAGGCGGCAAGAGAGTAAATCCCCTGGAGCTTACTCAAGTAAGTGACTGGGATGCACGAAAGCAGCCAACATATCTGCAACTTGAAAGACGACGGGAAATTAGAAGGTTACGCCCATCTTGATGCTCAAATCCGGATGCTTATCGACATACTTCATGTAGCTTTCGGCGCTGTCATGGAATGTTACTACCGGGTCAATCAGGTCTTCGCAATTCAGATAACCGTTCATCAACAGCTCCCAGCAGGTTTGTTCAATACGCTTACGATCCCAGCGCGGATAGTCCGGATTTGGTTCGCTACTGCCGCGGGAAAAGACGATTTTGGCGTTATTGAAGTGAGCTTCGCGACCCAGGTTGAAGTCATGGAAAGGTTTGGCAAAAGCAACGTAAGAGATGGTGCCGCCGTAGGCGATACCGCGCAGTGCGGCTTGCAGCGCCTGGTCGTTGCCGCTGGTTTCGATAATCACGTCCGCGCCAAGCTTATTGGTGATCTTTTTGATATCCAGGCCCACGTCGGTGCCAATCGGGTTCAGGCAGAAATCTGCGCCGTGACGTTTGGCTATTTCACAACGATGCGCAATAGGGTCAACGCCAATCACGACGGATGCACCAGCTTTTTTCGCCAGTTGAATGGCAATTTGGCCAATAGCACCGAGGCCAACGACTACTACAAAATCCCCTACCCGCACATTGCCATCGCGCACACCGCTCATGGCGAACTGCGCCGGATCGTAGCAAACCGCGTTTTTCCAGCTCGCTCCGGCAGGCATTTTGCGCAGTTTGTAGTTGTTAACGCCGTTGGCGATAACCGTTTCCTGTAATGGGCCGTAAGTGCAAACCTGGTCGCCCATTTGATATTCGGTGACGTCAGCACCGCATTCGATGACTTCACCGACGACCATATTGCCGAGCTGGAATTTGCCAAATTCAATACCACGGGCTGCACCTTCTGCGCGTGGCACAAACATATTCCATTCCGTCGAAAATTCTTCGTCGATAAACGGGCTGGCGGCGCGGAAATCCACCACTTCGGTGCCGTGTTTTGGCGCACCGAAGGCCACTTTGATTTTCACTTCGTGTGCCTGTACGGCACGATCTTCATAGTCCACTAAGGCCGCGATACGCGGTGCGGTTGCGACTAACTTCTTCATTTTTAACTCCAGTAATTAAATGTTGTGGTGGATGACGCAGCGCTTATCCACCCTACAAAACAGTGCAAATGAACCTGCTTAACCTTTAACGCCGCCTGCAGTCAGGCCGCTTTTAATAAAGCGTTCGGAAAGTGCGTACATCACCACCACTGGCAATGCAGTCACCAGCGAGGCCGCCATCATTCTTCCCCACACGTAATCCGGGGTGCTGAACAGCGTGCTTAAGCCGACTGGCAGCGTGAAGTTTGCCGAGCTGGAGAGGAAAATAGAGGCAAACAGATAGTCGTTCCACGCCACCATAAAGCAGTAGACGAATACCGAAACCAGCCCGGAAATCGCCAGCGGCACGGTGATGTAGAAGATGATTTGCAGGCGGTTTAAGCCGTCCATCATCGCTGCTTCTTCTATTTCATCCGGAATGGTGTCGAAGTAGCTTTTCAGCATAAAGACCGCAGTTGGCAGGGTCTGCGTCACCATCGTGATGATCAGCGCCAGTTCGGTATCGTAAATCCCCAGTGCGGTGATGATTTTGAACAATGGCACCACCAGCAAAATGCCGGAAAACATATACACCGCGTAGAAACTGGCGTTGATGGTCATCCGCCCTTTAAAGCGCAATTTGGAAAGTGCATATGCGCCCAGGATGCCGATCAACACCGCAATGGCAGAGGAAGTCAGCGATACCACCAGGCTGTTTTTGAAGTAGGTCAAAAACGGGAAGATGGTTGGGTTAAAAATGTCGATGTAATGCTGCAACGTCCACTCTTGCGGGAAGATGGTCGGATGCAACGAGATGGCCTCTTTCGGACTTTTAAACGAAGTCATCAGCATGACAAAGAACGGGAATAGCGTGATTGCCAGGAACAATGCCAGCCCAGAGTAAAAGCCCACGCGCCCTAACAGTTTGCGATGATTAGCGGTCATTTAAGATTCACCCGTTTTCTGGTCAGCAAGATGACGGCGAAGATAATGACGAACAGCACCACGGAAATGGCGGCTGCTTTTCCTAAGTCATTAAAGGCAAAGGCCGTTTTATAGAGATAGACGCCGAGAATGTTGACCTTGGTGGTTAACAACCAGACATCCGCAAACATGTAGAACATCCAGATGGTGCGCAGCGTCACCACCGTTGCCAGTACCGGCATAATGGCTGGCAGCGTGACAATTTTGAATTTCTGCCAGCCGTTCGCCCCGTCCATTTCAGCCGCTTCGTACAGCGATTTGTCGATGGTCTGCAAAATCGCCAGGAATGAGATAAACGCATATGGGAAGTAGCGCCAGATGGCGAACAGCACTACTAAAAAGAAGCTGCTGTCGGGGTTGTCGAACCACAACGGCGCTTCGTTGAACAGATGCAGCATGTCGACGCCGAGATAGTTCACGATGCCGTAGCCGCTGTTAAACATATATTTCCACGCGAACACCAAAGAGATTGACGGTGTCACGTAAGAAAGGATCACCAGCGAGCGCGCTGTTTTACGTAACCGAAACTCGCGGTTAAAGAACAGCGCCACGCCCAGCCCTAACCCTGTACTGCCAAGAACTACCAGCGCGGTGTACCAGAACGTGGTCCATAGCGAGTGCCAGAACGCCGTATCGCTCAGGATGTTGAGGTAATTTTCCAGCCCGATAAACCGCGAGCTGATGTTCGGGTTAAGCGGCAAGCGCAAAAAACTGATTTCGATGTTCGATAGCATCGGCCAGGCCACTAATCCCCCCAGCAATAACAAGCTGGGGGCGAGTAGCATCATGGCAAATGGCATATCAGAGCGGCCTGAGAACCACTTCTTCATAGTGACTTATCCTGTGATTTCAGTGTTGTTTCATCAATTCGACGATGCGCTGCTGGCTGTTATCCAGTGCCGGAGCGGTGGCTTGTTTACCCACCGTGACCTGGTTGACCATTTCACTCAAAATGGCTGAGCCGGTGATGTCGCCCATGCGGGTAAAGTTTTTCTCCCCCACTGAGCCAAAGACCTGCACGTTCGGGAATTGGGCAATCAGTTCGGCGGGAAGCGTGCCAAAGGCTTTGATTACCTCGTTATTTTTGTAGCTGTCGGTTTGTGCGACGGCTTTAGTGACCGGTAATGCCGCACCAGGTGACATCAGCACCCAATCAGCCGAGTTCTGCGCAGTCTCCATGAATGAGATAAATTTCTGTGCCGCTTCGGTTTCTGGCTTGCTTTGCCCGGCGGTAATGGTCAGCGAGGTGATCATGCCGTACACCGCCGGGGATTTTTCCGTAGGCACTACGAAGCCGAGATCCTGCGGTGAACCGTCTTTATAGAAAGCTGGCAAGATGTAGGTGGAATAAACCGCCATCGAGGTGGTGCCATTCATAAAGGCATCTTTTATTTCCATCACATCGTTGGAACCTGGCATGGTGTACTGCGCCAGCTCGCGGTAATAATTGAGCGAGGTCAGCATTTCAGGTGAGTTAGCGGTGACGTTTCCGGCAGCATCAAAGACGTTGGCACCATTTGAGAGCGCGAATTGCGAGAAGGTTTGTTCGGTCATCACGCTTTCAGCCGTGGGCAGCGCAATACCGTATTTCTTGTGGGCGCTATCGGTCATGACGCGCGCCGCGTTGAGCAATTCCGTCCAGTTGGTGGGTTCGTTCACTCCGGCCTTCGCCAGCGCGGATTTGCGATACCAGATGCCGCCCAACCAGGCGCTGATAGGCACACCGGTAAAAGCACTGCCGTCTTCGGTGCGCACCACGCGTAAAATGCCATCGTAGAAACTACTTTCGCCGACGCCTGAAATCACGGTTTTGATGGCATCACGATCGATAAGCTGCTCTTTATCCATCACTTTGGCGTAATCGTGGCTGACTTCGATAACCTCGGGCAGCGCGCCGGAACGTGCCAGGGTGATCACTTTGGTGTTATAGGCGTCTTCTTCGACAGGCACCTGCTTAACGATGATTTGTGGGTTTTCCTCGCTGAAACGAGCGATCAATTTGGTGATGACCGCCTGGCGTTCCTGTTCAACCGACGAATGCATAAATTCAATAGTGACCTGCTCAGAATCGTCTTGCTTACATCCTGAGAGCAAAGCAGCGGCTACCAGTGCTGTTAACAGCACTGCTTTTTTCGTTTTCATGGTTATTCCTTTATATTAATAGCTAAGCCACAACACCTGATAAGGTTGTATTTCGTAAGATTGCTTTCCGTTAATTTTTATACCGGAAATTAAATCCTGAATATTATTACCTGGCAGAGTAATCTGTTGGCGATGATGGCTCAGATTGAATAATGCCGTAACATGATTTCCCTCTTTCGAGGTTCGTTTTATTTCTAACACACTGCCATTAATGCATTGCGTAATAAAACTGCTGTCAGGATGGAATGCCCGGTGATTTTTACGAACATTGATCAGATGAGATAATTGTTTATACACTTGCTGGCGTAAACTATTTTCATCCAGCAGCTGGCTTTCAATTGCATGCCGTTCATATTTCTGACGGTTGATAGCGCGGTTATAACCCAGGCGCTCGACTCCGGCTTCATCATTACGTGACCCCAGAATACTTTGCACGTAAATGGCAGGGACACCCGGAAATGCAAGCAATATGGCATGAGCCAGGATAAATCTGGCCAGACGTTCCTCATCACTGCTATCCCGACGGTTTAGCGCATCCATATACGTGACGTTTATTTCATAGGGGCTGCGCGTACCATCAGGATTATTTTTCCAGTTGACTCGTGCACCTTCATCCTGAAGTTGATTCACCAACTGTAAAATATCTTCTTCCGGTAATATTCCGCGCAACGGATTGAGCCCAATGCCGTCGTGGGAGGCGAGGAAATTAAACCATGTCGTATTGCCATTTGTGGCATCAGATAAAGAGTTTGCCCACTGGCTTAACACCTGCGCAGAACCGGTATGGATCGCGTGTAACACCAGCGGCGGCAAAGGGAATTGATACACCATCTGAGCTTCATCATGGCCGTTACCCAGATAGGAAATATTGTCTTTGTGCGGGACATTTGTCTCGGTAATCAATACGGTACCAGGTGCTACGGTGTCCACAACCGCACGGAACAACTTCACCAACTGGTGGGTTTTTTCCAGGTGAATACAGTTCGTGCCAATGGTTTTCCACATATAGCCCACCGCATCAAGACGGATATAATCGGCTCCCTCTTGCAAATAGCGCAGCAGGACATCGACCATAGCCAACAACACCAGTGGATTGGCAAAGTTGAGGTCGATTTGGTCATCGCTAAAAGTGGTCCAGATATGTTGCTGCGAGCCATCAGCCAGGGTAAATGGTGAGAGTAATGGCAGCGCGCGCGGACGAGTAACCGTGGATAAATCTGTCCGCGGGTCAACAGAAATAAAGAAATTCTGATATTCAGGATTTCCCGCAAGATATTCTGTGAACCAGTGGCTTTTTGCCGATATATGGTTGCAGACAAAATCGAACATCAGACTGGTTGATTTATTTAATTGTGCAACGTCCTGCCAGTCACCACATACTGCATCAACCTGATGATAATCAATAACCGAAAACCCATCATCAGATGACCATGGGTAAAAAGGCAGTAAGTGGACGTGGGAGAAACTATTGGCTAGCCAGCGATGATAAAAATCATTCAGCGTTTTTAAGGTTTTTTCATTTTGTTGATGAAACTGATCGGCATAGGTGATAAGCACCACATCACGCTCATCCCACCCCTGCTTACGGGTTTTCAGATTCGTATCTTTGGCCTTCTTCACCCTGGAAATAAAAGCATCAATGACTGATTCATCTAACGGGTCATCATAAATAGCGGATAGTAATTCTATAATTTTTTTCATTTTGATTTTCCCATGGGAGCGGTACCACGAGAAGCGAGACTACTCCCGCTTTATTTTTCTGTCAACGCGAGGAAAGCTGAAGATTAATAATTGTGAGGTAACGCAAATTAAAATGAAAAAGCAGAAAGGTAACGGTACAAGAAGCCCCAGTTCGGTTCCAGAATGAACAGAACTGGTTTAAGCGCACTGCCAGCAACATTTTCTGTGGGCGGCCTGAGCGAGTTTCGATTCGCCGACCGCGTCCACATCTGGCCTGGCCTGATTACAAGATATTGACGATTGCCACCGCAGAACCGGTATAGGAACCGGGTAGTAAATCAGAACCGGCTTGTAACTCAGATTGTAAATAAAAAGTGGTTGCCCCATTGACTAATGCAGCCCCGGTTAATGTTCTTGCCCAATCGGTTTGATTTAACGATACAGACAGATAACTGCTTAAACCCGGACCTGGCCCCATATTAACCACCGTATAGGGATCATGAGTGTTATCCATACCCTGGAGAGTAATATCCACGGTGGTTTCGCCATCACAGGTGATAGCAAATGACTCTTGTTTTATATTTCTGTGTGCGTTGTTATATAAAACATTGCCATGCGACAAGGCAATATCTGTTGATGATAAAGAACAAATAACATCTGGGTTACCAGGTTCGCCGGTATCATCAATGCGGATATCAAGTGGCAAATGAATAGTTTGTGTGTATTCAGGTGTTCCTGCTGGGTTTGTGGCCCACCAGTTATTGGCCCCCATCATAAACCAGGTACTTGTGCCAGCAAGTTGCAGTGGAATGCTTACCGTGTAATTTCCGGGCTGGATGTTCAGCGCATCAATTAACACATCAATTGTTTTGGTTATTTGAAAATTACCATTACTCGATACTCCTATCATATATGATCCGGGATATACCCATATTTCCTCGATGGGCCTGATCGCTCCAGGATCATTGTCATTAACAATTCTCATCTCTTGCGTTCCGCTGCCACCACCTTCAGGAGAGAGGGTCGTTTTTAATATGCCTCCGCCGACGCCCACATCCTGGGTACGTGCGTCAACAATATGCCCTTCCATACAATTAAATTGAGCCTCAGGCACTAAGCCCGGTGGCAGGATATTTGACGACCAGTTAAAATTGTTTGGCGAGTTATCATAAAACTTGGTGCCTTGACTCATACTGATGTCTAGCGTCACCCGGTATCTTCCCTGACCGCCCGAGTTACCCAACCACTCCTGCTTTTCCAGGTTCATATAGACTCCTTCTATGGAGGTTCCTTTCCACCAGGTGCTTGTTGCATCAACTAAATCACATTCTTCAGCTGCCGCCTGAACCGTGCCCCCCAAGCTAATAATCAACACCATTGCACGCCATAACGTCATGCGATTATTGGCGCCGGAGGACGATTTTCTACCTGCGATGATCACGCTTTTATCTCCTGAAATACAAACTCCGTGAATGCGCGATTCTGGCAAACAACAGACTGTTAAGTGAATAGATGAAAATAACTAAATGATATTTACAATAGCTACAGCTGAACCCGTATAGGAACCAGGGAGGAGATCAGAACCGGCCTGTAAATTAGATTGCAAATAAAAAGTGGAGGCACCATTTATTAATACCGCACCCGCCAATGTCCTGGACCAGGTTGTTTGATCTAACGACACAGACAGTTGACTGGTTAAACCTGGACCAGGTCCCATGTTGACCTCTGTATAGGAACCCTGAGTGTTATTGTTACCTTGAAGGATAATGTCTACAGTGGTTTCACCATCACAGGTAATAGCGAATGACTCTTTTTTGATATTCCCTTGTGCATTACTGTATAAAACATTTCCGTGAGAGAGTGTAATATCCGTTGCAGACAAGGAGCAAATAACGTCTGGATTACCCGGTTCACCGGTGTCGTCAATACGAATATCCAGCGGCAGGTAAAACGTTTGAGTATAATCAGGCTCTCCTGCCGGATTGATCTCCCACCAATTATTGGTACCTGACATAAACCATGAACTTGCCCCAGCAGTTTGCAATGGAATACCAACCGTGTAATTTCCCGGTGATATATTTAGAGCATCCACTATGACATCGATAGATTTTGTTATTTGAAAATCACCATTATTCGATACTCCGACCATGTAAATACCCGGCGGAGTCATTATTTCTGCGATTGGCCTAAGGGCTCCTGGATCGTTTTCATCCACGATCCTCATTTCTTGTGTTCCGCTATACTCCCCCACAGCAGCCAGATACGTTTTCAATGTCCCGCCACCAATGCTCACATCCTGGCTTCGCGCATCAAGAACAAATCCTTCCATACAATTTGACTGATCCATCGCGAGAATACCGTCTGGTAGAAGATTCGAATTCCAGATGGAGTTATTAAATGAGGAGTAATAATTTTTACCCCCTTGGTTCATCAAAATATTCAAAGTGATACGGTATCTTCCTTGACCCACTGTATTGCCAATCCATTCCTGCCGTTCGACGTTTACATTAACACCGTGGGTGGACGTTCCTTTCCACCACATCCCTCC